>JABDGK010000008.1 GCA_013286085.1 Gammaproteobacteria bacterium
GTTTGGTGATATTCATATGCACGCAGAAGGTGTGATGTTTTACACGAAAGTCAAAACGGTGACGCAACGTTGGTTGCAACAGACAAAAGGCAGTGAGTTTACTATCCCAACACATTAGAAATGGATAAATATTATGATGCAAGTCGGATTTATTGGCTTAGGCCATATGGGAAAACCCATGGCGTTGAATTTGTTACAAGCAGGTTTTGCGGTCAAGGTGTTTGATGTTGTTGAGTCTGCCGTGCAAGAACTCGTTTCACACGGGGCCAAAAATTTCTTCTTTATAAATTCGCATCGCTGATGTGACATTATCAAATAAACTACCACCCATGTAAAAACCCTTCTCATGGCCTTTGGGTTTAAATGCACGACCATCCACCACTAAACTTGCGCCTTCATTTACACCCAAATCAATGTAGGATCTCACACGTTCCCAATGTTGTTGTGAAACCAACGGACCCATTTCAACATCCGGTTGTGTCCCGGGTCCAATTTTCAGTTGTTGCACCCGTGGAATTAATTTTTTTATCAGTGCATCAGCGACGTTATCACCCACCGCCACCGCAACAGAAATCGCCATGCAACGTTCGCCGGCAGAACCATAAGCAGCACCCACAATGGCATCCACCACTTGCTCAATATCTGCATCTGGCATCACAACACCATGATTCTTTGCACCACCAAACGCTTGTACGCGCTTACCGTGTGCTGTACCTGTGTGATAAACAGATTCTGCGATGTGCGTTGAGCCTACAAAACTAATTGTTTTCACATCCGGATGACGTAACAATACATCAACCACTTCTTTATCACCTTGCACGACATTCAACACGCCATCCGGTAAACCCGCTTCTTTTGCTAATTCCGCTAAGCGAATTGCACAGGATGGATCTCTTTCTGACGGTTTTAAAACAAATGTATTCCCAGCGGCAATCGCCATCGGGAACATCCACAAAGGAATCATGGCAGGAAAATTAAATGGCGTAATACCAACGCAGACACCCAGTGGTTGGCGAATGGAATAACAATCAACATCCGTTGCCACATTTTCAGCATAACTACCTTTTAACAAGTTAGGCATACCACAAACAAAATCGACGAGTTCAATACCTCGCTGCACAGAACCGCGTGCATCACTTAGCGTTTTACCGTGTTCTTGTGTCACTAAACGAGCGAGTTCATCGAGATGTTTTTCTAAGAGGGTTTTATATTGGAAAAAAATACGTGCGCGACGTAATGGTGGTGTGGCAGCCCAAGCAGGAAAAGCCGCTTTTGCTGTGGCAATCGCATTTTCAACCGTGGTTTTATCTGCCATGGCAACGTGGCCAATCACATCGCCTGTTGCTGGATTATAGATTGCTTGGATACGTGAATGATCTGAAACTGATCTGCCATTGATAAAATGTACAACTTGATAACTCATAAGAACGGTCCTTTGTTATGTATATAAAAATCGTAAACGTGCCCGCGTGCGTGCCCGTGCCCGTCTTTTTTCTACTAACAACTTAAAAACGGGCACGCACGCGGGCACGTTTACGAAGAGCCACCAATTTTTTATGCATAGACCCTACGGTATTGTAAGCAAATTTCCTACTAACGTCATTAATATGGTATTTTAAAAGAAGTGATTACCCAAGGATGAGTACTATGAACTTATTCCGCAAGAAATCCATTGCATCGATTGCATCTCAGCAAGAGACATTGCGTCGATGCCTCACCGCATTTGATCTGACTTTATTAGGCATAGGCGCTATCATTGGCGCGGGGGTATTTGTTTTAACAGGTATCGCTGCGGCAACCAAAGCAGGGCCCGCTATTTCTTTCTCGTATGTTATCGCTGGTTTCGCCTCCATGTTTGCGGCCTTGGCTTATGCCGAGCTTGCGACCAGTATCGGTGGCTGTGGTAGTGCGTATAATTATTCTTATGTGGTATTTGGTGAATTGATTGCTTGGATTATTGGTTGGGATTTAATTTTAGAATATACCTTGAGTGTGTCAACCGTCGCTATTGGCTGGTCAGGCTATGTGAAAGATGCACTGCTCACGCTGAATATTCATCTACCCGATCACTTACTCAAAAATCCTTTTGATGGTGGGATCATCGATTTACCCGCTTTTTTAATTATTTTTGTCTTGGCTATTTTATTATGTCTCGGTGTAAAACACAGTGCTCGTTTTAATGCTGTCATTGTATTTATAAAACTACTTACGATTGCGGTATTTATTGCTGTTGCCTCGCAACATGTGAAAATCAGTCAT
Source organism: Gammaproteobacteria bacterium (assembly GCA_013286085.1). Lineage (GTDB taxonomy): Bacteria > Pseudomonadota > Gammaproteobacteria > DSM-16500 > DSM-16500 > UBA5158. Next base: position 2,260 of record JABDGK010000008.1, read on the forward strand.
TGGAGCCCCTTTTTCCCATTCGGTTGGCACGGTGTGATGCAAGGTGCTGCACTAGTATTTTTTGCCTATATTGGTTTTGATGCACTTTCCACAGCGGCCGAAGAAACCATCAATCCACAACGTAATTTACCCATTGGTATTATTGCTTCTGTAATAATCTGCACGACTATTTATATCGCTGTCGCAGCGCTACTAACGGGTATTGTCTCTTATACAACGCTAAACGTGAAATCACCGGTGGCAGAAGCACTGCTGCAGATAGGCTCTCCCATTGCGTCTGGCATTGTCGCGGCAGGTGCAATCGCTGGGCTAACTACGGTTATGTTAGTCATGTACTATGGCTTAACCCGCATATTTCTTGCTATCACACGCGATGGCTTGTTGCCCAATGTCTTTGCGGATGTCAATGCACAGACTCACACACCGATTAAAATTATTTTAACCAGCGGCATCCTCATCGCATTGATTGCCGGACTCATACCAATCGGGTCAGTCGCCGAACTGGTCAATATTGGGACATTATCTGCGTTTACCCTCGTCTGTGCTGGCGTCATTGTATTACGTAAACGACAACCCATACTCACCAGACCATTTCGGTTACCGTGGAGTCCCCTCATTCCATTATTGGGTGTCATTTTCTGTGTTTATTTAATGGCTAATTTAGCCATTGTGACTTGGATAGGCTTTATCCTCTGGACTACACTAGGACTGATCATTTATTTCACTTATAGCAATAAACGTAGCTTATTGAATAATCAATAAAAATAATAAGTTACCCTAATTTGATTATATTTTATACTTGTGTTACCCGCCTCAATCCCATAGAATGGCCGCATATTATAAGAAACATACAAAACGCGGAATAAAACATGGCTCAAAGTCGGTTCATGCGTGGCTTAAAATGGCTAAAAAAAGCAGCCATTCACACTCATAGAGCGTTACCCGGTGCTGCCAAAGTCGCTGCGATGATGGGGAACGGTGTATTTATTGCCGATAAATGTGCTGGCTGGATTTTGCGTACCAAAGATGGTTTGAGCACACCGTTAGGTATCATTCTTGCTATCACTTTTAGTGCTGGTGCAGCTATCGATAATATCATTGGCCGCGCCTTCGCCATGTATAGACAGGAAAACTCTACAGATATCCCTACCATTCAATCACCCACAGAAGCACAGACTACAGACCCAAAACCGAGTGATATCGCTAGAAATGCCACTTGTTGTTACCCTGGCATTGACCCAGGCTCTTGCACCAAAGACATAGCCTATAAGTTATTACAAATATTCAACCTGCTTTATATGACCAACAGCGGCATGGGTGGATTCTTAAGCGGATTTTCACTCGCTCAGTTAGTTGCTAAAACACCCGGACTCGAATTCGATAGCACATGTGATGCATCACACAGTTCTTACGCAGTAATCTCCATTACCCATATAGCCGCTTTGTATTTAGCGTATAGCTCTATGCTTGCTTTTTTGAAATCAAATCGCGTTCGCATGCGAGAATCCTTTGTTGAATGGATTATCCAGGGACACTGGCGTGAATTTGGCGCGTTAACGTATCTTGAAACGTTTAGCAGTGTCAGTATCAATACTATTGGTATTATTTTTAGTAACAAGCACACCTTAGAACTATTAGAAAAAAATAGTTTGTGTCACCTGAATGCCTCACTACCGACTGAATTTATCCAAACGCAATCGTGGGAAGCAGCTCTATCTAACGTCGCAACAACTTCAGCGAATATGCTACCGCCTATTCATAAACGCCGTATTAACAGAACCAAAAAAGAATTGAATGAACTACTTGAAGACGTGCCTGAATTTAAACCTTGGAAATACATCATTCAAGTAGGCATCGCTCTTTCTGCTTTAGGTACTGCTATCGGTAGTGTTGTTGCAACAGCGAAATTACCCGAATCCATCAATCCAGATTTGCAAGACACCGATATTTCATATCAGTGGTGGATGATAGGGTTGGCAGTGATTGCTGGTTTCTTGACATTGCGTAGTCAACATGCCACCAGCACTGAAAGTTATCTCCAGGAATTGGAAGCGCGAAAAAAAATAAACCGCGTTATTTCAAATACCAATCTACAGGCGTTGCTGCTTGATGGAAGTCAGGAAGACCAGCCTCCACTGACTCTCACTGTTGACTCGATGACAAATCAATCAGATGACAATGTACCTGATATAACTATGCTTGCTAATTCAGCAGATCATATCGTTCCTAATGCATCGCCATTCGGTGCGATTGTTATTCATAGTACCGACAGACTTTCAACGTCACCGAGTGCAACTCTATTTGGCGCAACTAATCCAGCAAATCCGAATGCGGTTGGTATTCAAAAAGAGCCGGCCATACGACAACAATTAGCTGGTAAATTCAGCCTATAGAAATCGTAGGGTGGACAAAGTACCGCGTGTCCACCGGCATTTGCGTAAATCAATAAGTTATTTATTTCTACTAGAGAATGCAACATTGACTTTTGATTGTGAGGGCCGCTTCAGAAACCCGGAAATAAATTGTCCCACAGCAATTAGCTTTTCAAGATCAACACCTGTCTCAATCCCCATTCCATTTAACATATATAACACATCTTCGCTCGCCACATTGCCAGAAGCACCTTTCGCATAAGGACAGCCACCTAATCCCGATACGGAACTATCAATCACACTCACACCGTGCTCTAGCGCCACATAAATATTTGCTAATGCTTGCCCGTAAGTATCATGAAAATGCACCGCGAGTTTTTCAACCGGAATCTTTTTCATGACTGTTTCAAGCATGGCAGCTGTTTTTTTCGGTGTACCCACACCAATCGTGTCACCGAGAGAAATTTCATAACAACCTAACTGAATCAGTTTCTCGGCAAGATCGGCAACAGCATGCGGGGAAATATCACCTTCATAAGGACAACCTAACACACAGGAAATATAACCACGCACACGTAAATTATGTTTTTTTGCAACGGGCATCAATTCCGCAATACGTGCTAAACTTTCTGCTACCGTACAATTCGTATTACGTTGGCTAAATTTTTCAGAAGGAGTGCAAAATAAAGCGATTTCTTTTACATCGACAGTTAATGCACGTTCCAATCCTGTCAAATTAGGAATTAATACGGGATAACTGATATGCGCTTTTTGATTAATTTTTGAGAACACCTCGTGATTATCGGCAAGCTGAGGTACCCATTTAGGCGAAACAAAACTGGTGGTTTCAATGACTGATAATCCTGTTGCAGAAAGTCGATTAATAAATTCAATTTTCACATCGGTTGGAATAGTCATGGCTTCGTTTTGTAAACCATCCCGCGGGCCGACTTCGACTAGTTTGACTTTGGTTGGGAATGGCATGATAACTCCGCAGTATATTGGTGGACACGCTGCGCTTTGTCCACCAGAATTTATTAATTATTTTCCTACAAACTCTGCCTGGCGTTTTTCGTTAAACGCTAGAATACCTTCTTCACGATCTTTTGTTGGGAGCAAACCATTATAGGCTTCTAGTTCATAAGCAAAGCCGGATTTCAAATCCATATGCTGCGACATATTTAAGGCTTTTTTCGCTTGCTGCACCGCTAATGGGGCATTTGCAGAAATTTTATGTGCGGTTAGTAATACCTCTGTCAGCAATTGATCGGGTTCACACACTTTATTAACAATACCCCATTCAAATGCTTGCAGAGCGAAAAAACTATCTGCCGTATAAGTTAATTCTTTTGCACGACGCAAGCCCGCCGCACGCGGTAAATTTTGTGTGCCTAATGCACCAGGCATAATACCAATCTTCACTTCAGACTGTGCGAATACCGCATTCGTTGCGGCATAAACAAAATCACTGGCTAACGCCAACTCCAAACCACCACCAAACGCATAACCATTGACTGCAGCAATAATGGGAATGGTGCAATCCAACATAGCCCGCATCGCTTGTTCAAATACAATATGTTGTGCATGCCAAGTTTCCAATGTGATGGTATTTCTTTCTTTTAAATCAGCACCCGCACAAAATGCCGGTGCGGCACCTGTTAACACCACACAGCGAATTTTATCCGGATTCACGCACAATTCTTGCCACAAATCCCGTAATTCACGCATCATCACACTATTAATTGCATTACGAGCGTCAGGACGATTCAACGTGACAATCAGAACATGCTTATCTTTCTTTAGCATTAAAGTTTGGAAATTCATATTCATAATTACATCCTAAATAACCCAAATTGTGTTGGTAAAATTGGCGCGTTTAATGTAGCAGAAAGACTTAATCCCAATACTTTACGTGTATCCACAGGGTCAATCACACCATCATCCCACAAGCGCGCACTAGAATAATAAGGATGACTTTGCCGTGCATATTGCGCGAGAATCGGCGCCTTCAAACGTTCATCTTGCTCTGCAGTCCATGTTTCCCCAAGACGTTCTTTTTTCTCACGGGTAACTTGTGCTAACACATTCGCTGCTTGTTCGCCGCCCATCACGCCGATCCGCGCGTTAGGCCACATCCACAAAAATCGTGGCTCATAAGCGCGGCCACACATTGCGTAATTCCCTGCACCAAAACTACCACCGACAATAACCGTTATTTTAGGTATTTTTGCACAAGCAACAGCCGTTACTAATTTCGCTCCATGTTTCGCAATACCTTCAGCTTCTACTTTGCTACCGACCATAAAGCCTGTAATATTTTGTAAGAAGATCAGCGGAATACCGCGTTGGCAGCATAACTCAATAAAATGCACACCTTTTAATGCGGCTTCCGAAAATAAAATACCATTATTCGCAATAATCCCAACAGGCATCCCATATAAATGCGCAAAACCACAAACGATGGTTTTGCCGTATTGCGCTTTAAATTCATCAAATTCAGACGCATCGACAATGCGTGAAATAATTTCACGAATATCAAATGGGTAACGTGCATCGGCAGGAATAACACCATAAATTTCTTGGCTATTGAAAGTCGGTTCTTGTGGTTCACGCAATACTAAAGAGATCTTTTTCTGATAATTTAAATTAGCAATCACACGACGCGCAATACGCAATGCATCTTCATCATTTTCAGCATAGTAGTCAGCCACACCGGAAACACGACAATGCACATCTGCGCCACCTAAGGCTTCTGCTGTCACAACTTCACCTGTGGCAGCTTTCACTAACGGCGGACCGGCTAAAAAAATTGTCGCTTGGTTTTTTACCATGATAGATTGATCGGCCATCGCAGGAACGTACGCACCACCTGCTGTGCAAGATCCCATGACAACGGCAATTTGCGGAATGCCTTGGCTTGACATGTTGGCTTGATTGAAGAAAATGCGGCCAAAGTGATCTTCATCTGGAAAGACTTCATCTTGTTTTGGTAAAAACGCACCGCCAGAATCAACGAGATAAATACAGGGTAACCGGTTAGTTTGCGCAATTTTCTGGGCACGTAAATGTTTTTTGACGGTAATGGGATAATACGTACCGCCTTTCACCGTTGCATCGTTCACAACAATCATGCATTCGATACCCATCACTTTACCAATGCCAGTGATAATACCACCTGCTGGTAATGCATCATCATACATTTCATAACCTGCAAATGCGGAGAGCTCCAAGAAATCCGTCTCTGGATCTAACAATAACTTAATACGTTCACGCGGCAATAATTTCCCATGTTGAAGGTGGCGCTCACGTGCAACTTTACCGCCGCCGGCTTCATTAAAAGCTAATTTTTTTTTGAAATCATCCACAGCCGCTTGCATGACTGCTGCATTACGCTGAAAGATTTCTGATTTAGCGTCTACTTGTGTTGGCAATGTCGTCACGGACTTTCCCTTTTTAGTTTTCAGCAAACAATTCTCTCCCAATCAACATTCTGCGAATTTCTGATGTACCTGCACCAATTTCATATAATTTCGCATCACGCAACAAACGTCCTGTCGCAAATTCATTAATGTAACCATTGCCGCCTAAACACTGAATCGCTTGTAATGCCATCCAGGTGGCTTTTTCAGACGTATACAGAATAACACCCGCAGAATCTTTCCGCGTTGTTTCACCACGATCGCACGCTTGTGCAACCGCATATAAATACGCACGTGAAGACATTAAGGCAACGTACATGTCTGCAAGTTTCGCCTGCATTAATTGAAATTCACCAATCGCTTTGCCGAATTGTTTGCGTTCATGCACGTACGGCACAACCACATCCAGACACGCTTGCATAATACCAACGGGACCTGCGGCTAATACCACACGTTCAAGATCCAACCCACTCATTAACACTTTCGCACCTTTGCCTTCTTTTCCTAACAGACTACTGACAGGCACATGACAATTTTCAAAAACAAGTTCGCAAGTATTCGAACCGCGCATGCCAAGTTTATCGAGTTTTTGTGCGGTCGAAAAACCAGAAAAACTTTTTTCAATTAAAAAAGTACTTAACCCTTTGGAACCTGCTTCTTTATTTGTTTTTGCATACACCACTAAGACATCGGCATCAGGACCATTAGTAATCCACATTTTGGTGCCATTCAAAATATAATGATCACCGTGTTTTTCGGCACGTAATTGCATGCCCATCACATCGGAACCAGCACCTGCTTCACTCATCGCTAAAGCACCGACATATTCACCACTGCATAATTTCGGTAAAAAACGTTTCTTTTGTGTGTCAGTGCCATTCAGTGCAATTTGATTCACACATAAATTAGAATGCGCGCCATAGCTTAAACCAATTGATGCCGATGCACGGCTAATTTCTTCCATTGCGATAGCATGCTCGAGGTAACCTAAGCCTGAACCACCATATTCTTCATCCACCGTAATTCCCAACAGGCCCATATCACCCAGCTTCTTCCACATACCCTTGGGAAACGTATTAGTATGATCAATTTCTTCAGCGAAAGGCGCGATTTCGGTTGCAGCAAAATCACGTACAGCTTCACGCAACATGTCTGCTGTTTCGCCAACATTAAAATTTAAATATGAAGTCATGGTGTCTTTTCCACTTGTCACTTTGTTGAAGAATTCATTCTCCCTTCTCCCGCTTACGGGAGAAGGGCTGGGGATGAGGGTCTTGACGTTGAAAATATCATGAATCGTGCAGAACATCAGCACCCTCACCCTAACCCTCTCCCACTGGTGGGAGAGGGAATAATTCATGCTTGATTAATTCAACAAGTCTGCTCTAAGCTTTTAATCACAGCCGCTAAAAACCGCGTCGCTTCCCCACCCGTCACAGCACGATGATCAAACGTTAAAGACAGCGGCGCGATACGACGAATTTCCATGTTGCCATTGCGTGCTACAACAACATCGCGAATTTTTCCGCAACCTAAAATGGCCACCATAGGCGGTACCACAATAGGCGTTGCATAACGTCCCGCAATCATTCCAAAATTAGATAGCGTGATCGTAGCACCTTGTAAATCACTGGGTGACACAGTACGCGACTTCACCGTTTGTTTAAACGTATCAATCGTTTTACGTAGATCAGCAGCAGATGTATTGGCAGCATTTTTAATAACTGGCACAAATAAACCTTCTGGCGTATCCATTGCTAAACCAATATTCATTTCAGCGAATAAACGTCGCTCCATGGTTTTACCATCATACCAAGCATTGAGTGCGGGCTCGGCTTCAATGCCCGTGACAATGGCTTTGATGAAACACGCCGTTAGATCGCTATTTGCCGGTAAATTTGACAAATCAGCATCTTCAATAATAGTCACCGGCACCACTTCTTGATGTGATTGCGTCATAGCCATCGCCATCGCACGGCGCACGCCATGCAGTTTTTCTGCTTGTCCAACGACTGGATTTTTGTTGGCACCCGCCGCTAATTTTTTCACATCCTCTGCCGTAATTTGGCCATGAGGACCGGTTGCTTGTACCAAACTTAAATCGACATTTAATTGCTTCGCTAACGCACGCACTGCTGGCATCGCTTTAACACCCGCCGCGGTTTTTTGTTTCGACGAACCAATGATAATATCGGTTTCTTCTAAACGTTGACTGCTTTCTTCCAAACTACCGACAACAGAACCACCATCTTTGCGTGGCTCGGCACCCGTCTTTTCATGCTCGCCTTCAAACTCAACCAGCGGTGCGCCTGTGTCAATCACATCATTCACTGCACCATATAGTTTTTTGATGCGACCTGCTTGTGGTGATGGCACTTCCACAACGGCTTTCGCCGTTTCCATACACACTAACGGTTGATCAACAGCAACCACATCACCTTCTTTGACATGCCATTCACGAATTTCTGCATCAGCAAGACCTTCGCCTAAATCGGGTAAATTAAATATTTTCATGCGAATTCCATCACGTTGTTAATTGCATTTAAGATTTGTTGTTCACTGGGAATATAGTAACGTTCAAGACGAGCATAGGGCACAATTGTGTCATAGCCTGTCACGCGCTGTACGGGCGCTTTCAAAAACATTAAGCCACGCTCAGCGATTTGTGCAGAAATATCGGCACCGACACCACACGTTCGCGGTGCTTCATGAATAATCACGCAGCGTCCCGTTTTTTCGACGGATTCAAGAATCGTATTCATATCCAGCGGCTTAATGGTGGCAACATCAATCACTTCAGCGCTGATACCTTCTTTCGATAACTTATCAGCAACTGCTAACGTTTCTTTTACCATCGCTCCCCAAGTCACTAAAGTAACATCAGTACCTTGGCGCAGAGTAAAACACACATCCAATGGTAATGCTTCACCATCATCCGGCACTTCTTGTTTTGCCCATCGATATAAACGAGAAGGCTCTAAAAAAATCACCGGATCGGGATCACGAATGGCAGCCAGTAATAAACCATACGCGCGTTTCGGTGAAGAAGGTATGACAACACGTAGACCAGGCGTATGTGCAAACATCGCTTCCGTACTTTCTGAGTGATGCTCGGGTGCACGAATGCCAGCACCATAAGGCGCACGAAACACCACCGGACAACTTAATCGCCCACGCGTACGATTGCGAATGCGTGCAGCATGATTAATAATTTGATCCAACGCCGGATAAATAAATCCCATGAATTGAAATTCAGCAACAGGTTTTAATCCATATGCCGCCATGCCAATCGCAAGACCCGCAATCATGGATTCTGCTAACGGTGTATCGCGCACACGCTCTGGACCAAATTTATCTAACAAGCCAAGCGTCGCACGAAATACACCACCATCTTTACCAATGTCTTCACCTAATAAAATAACCGCTGAATCCACACGCATTTCATATGCCATGGCTTGGGTTAATGCTTCAACTAACGTAATTTCAGCCATGAACCGGGACCTCCTTGTGTTTGACATCTTCGCGTTGTTCGAGATAAATCTCAGGTAAACTGGCGTATAAATTATCGAACATCGACTCCGGTGCTTGTGGTTTTGTGTTGATATACTCCGCCACAGCAACATCAACTTCAGCCGCACACTCTGTCTGCAATTGTTGTTCTTTCTCTGCATCCCAGAATTGATTATCTTCAAGATATTTTTTTAAGCGTCCAATGGGTTCTTTCGTCCACTCTTGCTCACGAATACCTTCAGGCTCATAACGACGTGCATCATCTGCCGTGGTGTGATCGCTTTGACGATAACAAACAATTTCTAATAACGTAGGTTCGTGATTTTCACGCGCTTTTTTCATCGCTTCTTCGACACGATAACGCACGGCAATCACATCATTACCATCGACTTGTTCGCCAGAAAAACCGGCGGCAATTGCTTTCTGTGCAATCGTTTGTGCACTCGATTGTGCACTGCGCGGCACGGAAATCGCCCATTGATTATTATTCACAACAAACACAACCGGTAATTTCCACACACCCGCCACATTCATCGCTTCGTAAAAATCACCTTCGGATGTACCACCTTCGCCACACACCACAGCTACAGCGTGCGGTTGTTTATGAATTTTTAATGCGGTCGCAATACCTGCTGCATGCAACGGTTGACTACCAACAGGCACACTAAACGGAAAATCATGATTATTTTTACCGAAGGAATTACCACGCTCATCGCCGCCCCAATACAACAGGAAATCCGATAACTTCGCACCCCGTTGAATCAAGGTACCAAAGTCTCGATAATACGGTACGAAAATATCCTCTTTGGCTAAGCCCGCACCCAAACCAACAAACATCGCTTCTTGACCGCGCGTTGAAGGATACGTGCCAAGCTTGCCAGTACGTTGCAAAGCAATCGCTTTGGAATCAAAAATTCGGATTAACACCATGAGACGATAGAGATGTAATAACTGCTTTGGATCTTGAGCAAATTTTGGTAACTCACCAATCGCTGTACTAGATTCATTCAAGCATTGGTAATACGGTATTTCAAATTGGGCAACAACTTTCACGCATGGTGCTCCTTTCCATCACGATTTTGAGGTGACATCAAGGGTAACGACCACTATCTATGGAGTCAAGCTGCTTATGTTAAGAAATCCTTAAGCTTTGTTGGCTAGTATGATTTGTTAATTTTGATAAAAAAAATACAACCATAAATTCTACTCTCCAAACATTACCAGGAGGTTTTGCTGTGCCTTTTCTAGATCCCATTGTGCTGAAACAATTTATTCTTGAATATGAAGAAATACGTAAAGCAAAAATTAGCACAGTAGTTGGATTTATTGGGGATAAAGCCTCTTCTCACCTGGGTGGTGCAGACTCTGTCCAAATTGAGGACACGTGTAGAACACTAAAAGATAGTTTCAAAACTGATCGACAACCTGCACAACTGATTGACCTACTGCTAAACTTAGGAAGAACCGGTTTCAAAGCACAACATCTAAAACTTTCTAAGAGTGCTTCTGATTTACTTAAGAATCTTAATGCAATTCGTAGTTATATTTTATTACAAATTGCAAGCAAAACACCGTTAGAAAATGCATCCGAAGAACAACTCAGAACCGCAACCAAAACAGCGCTCGAGAATCAATTGGCCGCACTAGAAAAAGCGCGCAAAGAGCAACAAGACGCGTGGCATAAAAAAGTACTAAACAAAGATAAAGATTCTGCTAAAAATATCAAACAAGCACAAGATGATTATGATGCTATTGTGCGGGATCTCGCCTACCTTGGTAATGATTTACCGCTGCTTACCTCTGGCCGCATTCAAGAAATTTTTCCAGGATTAGCATATCCAATAGAGACACAAGAATTAAATGCAGAATTAAATCGCAAGAAAATACAAAAACCGAATGTCAATATACCCGGTATTTTCCAACTGGCTTATGCTGAAATATATGTGCATGAAGAATTACAAGTTTCATTAGGTAAAAATGCAACGATCTTAGAGCTGGAAAGAAAAGCCTATAAAAACCGCCAAAATAATAACAGCTCCAGCAGTGCAAGTGCTGCTGCACCGGCTGCATCCGCTTCTTCCTCATCGAGTACACAACATCAGCCAGACGATGAAGATGAAATAGTTGATACCATTTTGCCGCAAAAAACACCCATCGTCACTGCAGCCGTTCAATTGGTTCATGACAATCCATCACCATCCTTTATTGATCCCCGTGTATTGAAACAATTTATTGTTGAATATGAAGCTAAACGTAAAACAAATTTGAGCACCTTTTCTGGTTACATAGGAAATCTCATTTCAAACTGGATGAGTAACTCAAACTCGCTCAAGGTCGATGAAACATGCACGACCTTCAAAAACAAATTTGATGCTTTACATACAACCAAAGATCATATTGATAATCTACGTACTTTAGGCCGCACTAGTTGGTTAGCTCAGGAATTGAAGTTAAGTATCGCAAAAAAGATTGCCGAAAATGTGCCGCTGATAGGACCGACGCTGCTCAAACTGTGGGAGAGTACTTCTGAGTATTGTAAAGCCTTAAATGCCGCTCGTAATTATGCGTTACTACAAATTTTAAGCAAAAATCCTTTAACAAATGCCGAAGAGGCTAACCGTACAAATGTCCTTGCTGAATTAAACGCACAACTTGCCACCTTAGAAATTGCAAGAATACAGAAACAACGCGAATGGTATGAACAAATCCATGCGAGAGATTCCGCTGCAAATCTCGAACGAATACAAAAAGAATATGATGCCATCCTGCGCGATCTAGCCTATCTTGGTAATAATGTCCAGCTACTGACTTCGGGTCGTGCTAGAGAAATTTTTCCCGATTTAGAATATCCGCAAGATACACAAACAGATGCGATCGATGCGGAATTAAATCGTGAAAATCAGCACAAAGCGAACCCCAATATTCCAAGTATTTTCCAACTGATTTATCCTGAAATTTATATACGTAGTGAGTTAACCGAGAAATTAGGTGCAACCGCAACACTTGACGACTTTATTAATGCAGCTTGTAATAATCTAGATAACAATGTGGCACTTCCTACTAAAACAATGGATGCTTCAAGTAGTTCAGCTCCTCCACCAGCAGATAATAATCCACCGAAACCTGATAGCTCTACAATACCGCAAGAAAGCAAGCAACAATCGCCATCCAGTACATCATCTTCTGCCTCATCGGTACAAAATGGCAGTAGCGTAGCTCCACTAGCACCTAGTGCGACTACTATCATTCCACCACCAAGTGCTTCCATAACGTCAGCACTCCATGGAAATGCCTTATCTATTGATACAACTAGCAGTCCTCTTGTCACTCCGCTGCAACATTCTCCTGTTATTGGGCATCTAGAAGCATCGGATGCGGAACAGCATTCTTTACCGCCTTCAGTGGCATTGACACCCCACACTACAACACCGCCACTATTGGCCTTAACACCGCAAAGCGCTTCGGCAACGTCACCTAAACCACTCTTGGTTATCAATACCCATAGCAACCACCCAGTCGCGCCAACACAACACTCGCCGGTTGTTGATTATGCCGATGATTTCGATGCAGAACAGGGTCTTTCACCAACATCCCCGTTATCACCTCACGCTGCCGCTAGCGAATCTAAACAACAAAGTTCACCACACCATAAAGGTGGTTCTACAGCTAGTATGTTGTCTGGATGGAGAAGTACAGCAAGACCTGTGAGAACACCATCACCACCTATAGAAGATAGAGAGCATGTTGAAACAGCTGCAGCTGCATCTGTAAAACAAGCGAATACGTTTATGGGGCCTAGAAGAAGTGTTCCAAAATATCTTCGAAGCCAGCCGCTGCCCTATCAGCCTCCTCGCGTACGAAAGTAAGACATAGAAAAATATTTTTTTCTGGTCAATTAACTAGTTAAACCACGCTAAAACGGCTAAGACGCATCCAGAAATTTCTATGTCTACCCGGTCTAACACACCGGCTTTTCTTACCAAATCAGTAAGACAATAAATTACAGCCATTAAATAATTTTATGGCTAATTTTTAGGCATAAGAGACCGCCTGCAAACGTTTTTCAAACCACGTGCTAAAATAGAGATAAATAAGAAAGATAATATCGAGGTACATCCCATGAGTAATCACCACGATTGGTTCATGCGGAAGACAGCGATGAGCCTCATCATCGTAGCCACCTCAGGGATGACACTTGCAAGCGCCGACGAAGTCCAAACCACACCGCAATCCAGCTATGCGGCACAGAATTACGCGCGCCTCAAAGCCGAATTACCCTATTACGAAGAAGCGGTGAATCACCCCGATAAATACCCATGGCCAATGATTCCGGCAACAAAAAAGTTACTACACGTAGGCAGTCACAGTAATGTCGTGTTGCTCATCAAACAACGTTTAAAAACGTCTCATGACCTTGACCCGGATAGCCCACAAACAGATGCGTTTGATCAATCACTCGCACAAGCTATTAAAACTTTTCAATGGCGCCATGGCTTAACGGCTGATGGGGTCATCGGCACCGATACACGCAATGCCATGAATATCACACCAGACGTACGAGCCAAACAAATTCAAATGAATATGCAACGTTGGGCGCAGATTGCGCAAGACATGGGTGATCGTTTTGTGCTTGTGAATATTCCAGAGTATCAACTACACGTCATTGATCATGATAAAGATACGCTCACCATGAAGGTCGTTGTCGGCCGCCCCACACGTCAAACACCAGAATTAGCATCTGAAATTACCCGCATCACATTTAATCCTTATTGGAACGTACCACAGAAGATTGCGCAAAAAGATATTATTCCGAAAATTTTACACGACGGTAGTTATTTATATACCAATAAAATTCGTATCTTCAGTAGTCAAGAAGAAGGCGCTTATGAGTTAAATCCAGGTGAAGTCAATTGGGAAGATGCGCGTGAAAATGGTTTCCCCTATCACTTTCGCCAAGAGCCGGGCATCAAAAATGCCCTGGGCTTAGTGAAGTTTGAATTCCAAAATGATCATGATGTGTATTTGCATGATACGCCAGCACATGAATTATTTGCAAAAGATACCCGTGACTTTAGTTCTGGCTGTGTTCGTTTAGAAAAACCATTTGCGCTTGTTGCGTATTTAACACAAAACGATGATCGCATTAACACCGCAACAGTACGCAGTAAGCTAATCAGTCACAAAACATCGTATTTCCGCATTGAAAATCCTATTCCAATTTATATTGCGTATCTCACAACATGGGTTGATACCCATGGTGTGGTGCATTTTGCAAATGATGTTTATCAACGGGATTCTGGGACACCGCCGGAGCAAGAGACTAGCGCGGAACAATCTGAATAACATAATGAATATCCCTTCTCCCGCAAGCGGGAGAAGGGAGAAAATCGTAGGCATAGGCCAAATCCCATCACTTTCTATATCACCATCTTTAATAATTTTTTGTAAATAAGTGCTTGTAATGTTTTTGGATTAGCCAACTTCATCCGTTCAAGATAAGGATAAAAATCCTTATCGCTACGCATAGAAACCATCGCTTTACATAATAACCACAACTTGCCCCAGCTAGATAAATTTTTTAATTTCAGCAATGCGGCTTTTAAGACTTGTTCCTCTGCTGTCAACTCTGTCCCAAATGGATAAGGCTGACAATACCCTTGTCGTTGTAGTGCTGATATGATCGCATGCACTTTCTCAGGGTAATTGTCGCGGTAAATCACCGGAATTTGATAATTTTTCTCGATCTTACCAGCACGTTTCGCTGCCGCTAACAACATTGGCTGAAAACGTGAATCCGCAATATTTAGCATCGCTTTGATCACATCCGCATCGGTTTTACTGCGACAATCGGCAATTCCATACTCAGTCACTATAATATCCCGATAAAATCGTGGAATCGTTAAATTAGAATAATCCCAAATAATATTAGAACTCACCCCATGGGCAGATTTTCGTGTGCTATGACAATTTAAAATGGAACGCGCGCCCTCTAAACATTGCGCCATATCAATAAAATCAAATTGGCCACCAATACCACTGACTTCTTGCATATTTTGCAAACCATCCGAAATAGCAGCACCACCCAAGGTAACCATCATGGTGGTATTCACAAACCGTGCATGCTGGCGTTGTAATCTAAATAATGCAATTGAATCGAGCATTGAATTAGTGCGCGAAATGCTTGTCATATCAATTGTAGATAATTGCTCTGGCGATAAATCACGGAGTTGTTGATAAAGTTGATTGGTACCTAAGAAAAACCCTGCATGAATTATCTTACCTAATTGCAGTTTACTGCCTATATTAATAGAACCATCTGTCTTCACAATGCCAAATTTTTGCAGGAAGCTCATATCGTCGGGTGTTAAATTTTTTGAGATAATATGATTGTCTACTAAAATAGTGAGATAGTCTGGTGTAATCTTTTCAGTGATTTTTTTCTCATTCAATAATTTTTGCAGACCAACATGGTCATAAACACGTTTTCTTAAAATACCGGCATCATAAAGCTGCATACAACCATCGCTCAACATTTCAGTGGATGCATAAATGCCTTGTTCAAATGCTCCTAACCCACCCATGGTAGAGATTAGATGATTAAATTTATTATCGGAAATTTGTTTCACTATATTTTGATAGAGCGCGTTATTTTTCTGCCGAAAGATGACAGCACTTGCAACAGCATTGCTTAATTTACCAATACCAATCTGTAAACAACTATCATCTTTAATTAAAAAACTCGTATATAAACCAATTAAATGATCTTGGTTAGACAATTCATCGTGTGGAATAGCAAATAAGTCAGGATACTGTTTGGTATCAATCACATCGGTAAAAATAGTATTTTCAATCTCTGCTTCACCTAACATATAAGGTAAATTCGCATTAATCTCAGCAATAATGGCTGTCGGTTTATCTTTTGGTAATCCTATAAAAATTTCCTGAAACAAATCGGAATTAGAACTTAAACTATATAAATTTTTATTTGTCGCAGAAGGAGAAACTTGCTGCGCAATCACATTTAATCCTAAATTCAATGCATCACGAGCAGCTAATGTATAGGTTGTATTAATATAATGTTGCTGAACATAATCATTATGTAAATACTTCCCTGTCGATAAAAAAAACTCAATAACATTGATATTGGCAGGTAATTGTTGATTAACACGTGCTATTTCATAAAGAGGATCTTCATAATTCCCCAAGAGGCGATTGAGTAAGGGCTCAACAAATCTTTTTTCAAGGTCGGATTGGTATTGTGGTCTTGCTAAGGTCAGCGCCGTCACAATCGTTAACTGTATGGATGTATCGGCAAGTGCAGCTTGATATAACGCATTTAAAAAACCCACTGGTTTGCCAATGCCTAATGGCACACCCATCACGATAGTTTTGCCTACTTTATTGATGATTGATTTAACGGCTAATGCATGGTTGTCGTGAAATTGCGTCATACGAGTATCTCAAAACCGAATCCGTGGTTAGTAGAAATACTATATTACACTATATCGTAGGGTGGACAAAGTACCGCTTGCACCGAGCATGTAGCCCGTATGGAGCGCAGCGTAATACGGGATTTTACGCATACCATCCCGTATTACGCTGCGCTCCATACGGGCTACGTTTTTAACGATTTCTAGGTTGCATTAATTGACTACCTAACTGTTGTTCTGCTGCAAGATCGTGATTCGATTTAAATTGCTCTAGCAATTCCGCCATGCGTTGGAAGTTAGCGGCTGCCTGTTGTCTCACTAACCCTCTCTTATTCTCTTTTAATCGCGTCTTATCACCTCTTACCATGGCTCCTACACTGCCAGCAATCTTGAGATTCGTGATCGAATATCGCTGAGCCAAATAACTTGCCAGCGTTTCAATATGCTGTTTGGTAAGATTTGCACTTTTTGGTTTGTATCTCTCTGCATCGACATCAAATGCAGGATAAAGACTTTTAATATCCAATTTAATAATATCTCCGATCGACATCTTAAATAACCCCCGCGGCTGGCCTTCATTATACAAAACTTGCAAAAAAATCGGATCAAAAGAATTCGTATGAAAGCCATCATCTTTTTTGTGTCTTGCAAAAAATATATTAATTATATTCGCCGCATCTAAAAAAGTTTTTACGTTGGGATTAAAAAGATTGGTAATAAGGTCCAAAACCTCTTTTTTCCCCGAATCACCATGATGGAACATATGCATCAATCCAGCATCTTGTGGATTGAAATAAAACTTAGCCGCATGCAACACTTCTGCACGCAATAAATTAATGATTGGCATCTCTATCTGCTTTGCTGCATCCATTTGCAATTGCAGCATATTGGATTGGGCTTGTTGGTATTCTCGTTGTAAACTGTCATATTGCGTGATTTTAGCTTGATATTCCACTATCTGCGCTGGATCTTTAATAATGTCAGCAATTTTAGGTGGCAATGCTAACTGCAGCAACATGGAATCAATATAGTCTTTAAATGCCATCTGGCGTGGATTCTTTGCATCAATAGACGAATTCAATTTCATCAATAGAGATAAAATGGTTCTTTCCTCAAGAATACTGTCTATTTGCGCGCTATCTAATCTATCTTTTATGATATTTTTGTTAGAAAATATCCTAAAAATTGCTTTTATAGCTTGAACAGTAAGTTCATCAATTTGCATCACTTCATGAATGTTATTAAAAAATTCCTGTACCGCTGCCTCTGAAAAATTGGTATAAATTGCATTATTTAGATTAGTGCGAATTTTTTCTGCAAAATTTTCTAATAAAGTAGAGTCTGCTTGTGATAATTTAATATCACTCAGCACTCTCTGATAATAATTAAATGCTCTACCGTAGGCTTCTTTAATTTTTGAATCTTTAATATATGGAAAATGATCATCTGCTTTCTTAGGTGCTAAATCCGGTAAGGCGTTATACAAAGAATCCTGGTCAGATGATAAACGGAAATACTGATTATCACGAAATGCAATCATCGCTTGTTCAAATTCGGCGAAATTTCTATAATTTGATAAAAGTAACTTCTCCAACGATATTATTTTATTGGCTTGCTTAGCCGTTAAAAGACAAAACTCAACATTTTTTTCTTTCTGATTTTTAAATCCCAGTGTCGTAGTTGCAAGCGTGGTCAGGTTTCCTGAAAACTTTTCCGAAAATATCTTAGTTTTTAAAGCCAACAACCATTGTTCGACTAATTCATCATTGGTTGATGCACTGCCTGTGTAATACTGATAATTTTCATAAAATTTCTTGCGCAAATACTCGATGATAACGCCTTTATAATAATCGCGAGCCAGTTTCAATTTCTCCGCCGTCCCCAACTGACTTTCGTAACCATCTTTTAAAACATGGATAATGCCATTACGTAAAACAGCAGTCTGATGTGAAGTAATAAAATCTTCTTTGGCGTCTTCACTACTGGCGGAAATAGAAGAAGATGACGATGATGATGCAGAGGAGTTATATAAACGATACTCGTGTAAAGCGCTGAGAAACGAATTATTAGGGTTCTTATCGACTAAAGTATTAAACTGTTCCCTAATATTATTTTCTTCAGCTTGCTCGGTATTTCTAGCAATATACGCTGTGATTTTCGCCCTAATCTGCTGCTTGATTGATGCAAGAATATGCACATCTTCATTGAGCTGCTTGATAGCGGCAACTTCTTCACCTAGCTTTTCTTCACTTTCTTGAAATTCAGCTTGTTTGCGATAACAAGCATCTAGCTTGCTCTTGAAGTCTGGAAATTTATTTAATTCTGCGATGATAAATCCATCTGGCACTTTAGCACGTGCTTGAATCTCTGCATCGGTCATCTCGTTAGGTGCTTTTGATGATGAACTTGACATATTAATACCTAACCATTATTTGTTTTCCGGTGGTGATGAACTAGAACTTTGTTCTAGCTTGTCACTCTGTTGATATACTTTTGCCAGGAGTACTTGCAAATAGGCGCTTACCTGGTTTAATACGACAATTTTTGTTTCTTCATTCCATCTCGAATTACCTATTAACTTATCTGCAACCACTCCCTTAATATCACTTTTCGAATAATTCTCGCTAACAACTAATGCCTGATTGGCTTCCCAGCGGAATAATCCCTTGGGATTTCCCTCACTGAATAAAACTGCCATCAATTGACTGACAAATGAATTCTTATGCAATCCGCCTGGTTTTGCATCAAATAGATGATTAATAATTTGCAGCCCCTGCTGGGAAGTTTTGATATTTGGATTACGCAATTGCTGCATGAAGCCCATAATGATGCCTTGTTCTCCACCTTCATCTTTATGGTGCATAACATGCAACCGATTTTTTAAAAATCCTCTTTTTTTTGATCTAGTATAAATTTTGTGAGTTAGTTCCATTTGATAACGCAGAATTTGTAGTAAATGTGCGTCTAATATCGCAGCTTTCTTTTCTTTCACATTGGCTTCTTGATTTAAGATCGCTGAGATTTGTTGAGAGACTTCTTCAAATTTTACTTCTTCTTGAAGAGCAAATTCTTTTTGGATACTCGCCCTCAATGCTTGGTGAATGCGATCTTCTGCTGCTGGAACGGGTGCTGTGTTAACAAATTTTTTGACTGCATCTCGTAGCTCTGAATCATTTTTATGTTCAGCGCTTTCAATTTGTCGTAATGATTTAATATAGGAATCGCTATTTTCAAGTTGTGATTTCTCATTTTGTTGACGACTATCACTGAATATTTTAGTAAGCTTAATAATACCTTGAATATCTGCCTCTACCAATGCCGGCAATTTTTTTAGTTCTGTAATAAATTCATCGTCATCATGCGCAGGGCGTCTTATACCCATCATAACAGGTAATAAATTATCTAAATTTTGCATTGCTTTGTTACCTGCTAAGCCTGCTTCCTCTTGTTGTCTGACTATTTTTAAATTAGCTTGATACTGATCATAATCTATTAATTTTTTCTTCTTATCACCAGCAATGTTAACTGGAAACAAATCTTGGCGAGCTGCCTCGATATCTGGCATTTGTGCGTATAACGACCGGTTATTTGCACTGGCGATTTTATTGCGAAACTCCGTTATTTTTTCTTCTAACTTAGCAAAACTTTGATTTTCTTCACCTAAGATTTTTATTAGATCTACCATATTTCTTTTATCTTCCTCGGTGATTTTCTTTTCTTTTGCAAGCCGTTGCAAATGCTTGTCGAGATCCGGTCTATATTTTTTTGCTTCAACAGAAATTGCTAATGGGATTTCTGTCACGAGATCTTGCATTTCTGCCTCAATTTGCTCTGGCTGAACAGAATGAGCTTGCATCGTAGCTTGTAAGAAATTAATCGTCATCTGTTGGTAATATTGAATAGTGATCTTGACTTTCATTATTGAAGAATTTTTCTCTAACACTTGTTGTTTTATATAGTCTTTCATTATCCCGGTATAAGATTGTTGTAAATCTTCCCAAGATCGATTGATATTATCACCAGCATTATCTACATAGGTACTGAATGTACTGCGACTTCCCAACAGTGAGGGTTTAACTAACGCATCAATCTCTTGCTGTGCCTTTTTGGCAACAAAGCGCATGGTAGAGTTATTTAATATCTCATCTAAATGGATACGCGTATCGGCATCCTGCTGTTGCGCATTCAACCGCGTCGTTAGTCTTTGCAATTCAGTTTGTTGTTCTGCAAGTGCTTTTTCTAATGCGGCTAGTTCTTCTTGTTCTAGCCGCGCAGCAGGTTCGATGCGTCGATAAATGTCATTGACGTCTACTTTTAATGCATCATGGCCATGACCACCAAACATATCACTACCCCTCTGGGCTTACCGCATTATTCATAATAATGAACTAGTTACCTTTAAGTGTAGTCTATCTTCATTAAAATGGGGGGAATCATAAAAATAACTAATTATTTCAGTTGGTTATAATCATTACGCTGTTACCGAGCCACGACCGTTAGGGAGTGTTACTGGAAGGTCGGTGACACTCCCTAACGGTCGTGGCTCGGTAACAACAGCAACAGTCCCTCCTGGAGCTGGATTTATGATATAGTAGCCCACTTTTTATTGATGCCTAAAACAATGCTAGCTAATGCCACCATTAATGCAATTTATCTTGCCGATCCCACCCATCTGACTGAATTATGTGATGAACTGGGTGATGTCAGCCATGTGATTGAAAATCTGGTTTTTTCGCCCATGGTGAAACAAGATATTTGTTTTGCACGCGATGTTTGGCTAGAACCGCAGATTGTCACTTTCAATTCTATCTCTGAAGCGGTTAAATTATTACGAGCAGCAGGAAAATATTGGTATTTATACCCACTGGAAAATATCCGTCGCTCACGCTTAATAGAAGCTGAGTTACGTAACTTACCGCTTCTCACTCACACATTTCCATTACAAGAAGCAATTCCGGCAATAGGTTGCTTTACCCTACTCGATAAAAATACCCTGGTGTACAGCGCCAAACGCTGGAAAAAAGCACCCTTAGGTGATTTTCAATTTATTGAAGATAAAACCAACCCACCCAATCGCGCTTATTTAAAGCTGTGGGAAGCGCTATCGTTAGGTGATATCTATCCATCAGCGGGCGACACAGCACTCGATCTAGGAGCATCTCCGGGCGGCTGGACCTATGTCATGCAAACACTCGGAACAAAAATCACCGCCGTCGACAAAGCACCCTTAGAACCTAGAATCGCGAAGCTACCGAATGTCACTTTTCTACAACAAAGTGCTTTTGCCTTAAATCCAGCGGATCTCAAACACCCTGTTGACTGGGTACTGTGTGATGTTGCCTGTTATCCCGAACGCACATATGAATTAATCATGCAGTGGATAAACTCAGGTAACGCCAAGCATTTAATTTTTACGATCAAGCTACAAGGCAAAACAGATATCGCAACGCTGGAGAAATTTAAAAAAATTCCCGGTGGACGTGTGATTCACTTATTTTATAACAAACACGAAGCTACTTTTTTCTATCCCGAACCAACACAACTACAGATTGGATAACGTTATGGATTTAGCAAATTTACGTCTCAAAAAAAATGAAGATCGCCGTCTGCGTGCGGGGCATGTGTGGATTTACAGTAATGAAATTGATACCAAAACCACGCCTCTTAAAAATTTTCAACCGGGTCAAGAAGTCCGTGTTGAGGCAGCCGATAAAACCTTTCTGGGTATTGCTTACATCAATCCACAATCACTGATTTCCGCACGCTTAATTAGTCGACATACGAAAGACCGTTTTGATGTCGCTCTCATTTCACAGCGCTTACAAGATGCCTTGCAATGGCGTGAGCGTTTTTACCCAAAACCTTTTTATCGTCTGGTGTTTGGTGAAAGCGATGGTCTGCCAGGATTAGTCATGGATCGTTTTGGTAATCATCTCGTTGTGCAAATTAATACGGCTGGCATGGAAACCAAAAAAGCGGATATCCTTACTGCCATTCAAACGGTGATGCCTGACATAGAGTCAGTGCTATTCCGTAATGACAGTCCATCACGCTTACACGAAGGCTTAACATTGTATGTAGAAGCAGGTTTTGGAACGCCACCCGAACGAGTAGAATTAGAAGAAAATAATACGTTATTTTCAGCGCCACTCTGGGAAGGCCAAAAAACCGGCTGGTTTTACGATCATCGATTAAACCGCGCAAGGCTACTAGACTATGTTGCCGATAAAGACGTATTGGATGTATTTAGTTATCTGGGTGGCTGGGGTTTGCAAGCGGCGAAATTTGGTGCGAGTAGCGTAACGTGTGTTGATGCTTCCGCCATTGCCGCGGAATGGATTAGCAAAAATGCTGCATTAAATTCAGTTGCCGATAAAGTCGATGTTATTTGTGATGACGCCTTTGATGCCTTAAAAAAATTACATCAAGCAGGGAAAAAATTTGATGTGATTATTCTTGACCCGCCCGCGTTTGTAAAAAAACAAAAAGATAAAAAAGAAGGCTTGCTGGCTTACCAACGCATGAATGAAATTGCCTTAAAACTATTGACTCCCAGTGGCATCGTGGCATCGTGTTCTTGCTCCATGCATGTGGAATACCATGATTTATTACAAGCCATACGTCGCGCCAGTTTACAGGCTCACTGTGATATTCACATTGTCGAACGCGGCCATCAAGCACAAGATCATCCTGTGCACGTAGCCATTCCAGAAACAGATTACTTAAAAATGATTATTGTCAGAAAATTGGCTGTGCATACACCATGATGGGAAAAATAACCCGTGAAATACCTTATTGATTTATCGATTTTTCGCCGCAATAAAAATTTTTCGCTGATTTTTATCGGCCAATTCGTATCGTTATTCGGGACCATGATTACATCAGTCGCGTTACCGTTTCAGATATATTCCTTAACGCACTCTACATTAATGGTGGGGTTGTTAAGTTTATTTCAATTAATTCCACTGATATTTACAGCGTTATTGGGCGGCGTGTATGCGGACCGGTATAATCGTCGCGTGATGCTTTTAATAGCCGAAATGGCGTTATTTTTTGGTTGTTTGTTACTAGCATTCAATACGTATCAATGGCATAACATTGCTGTTATTTTCATTGTAGCAACCATCATGTCAGCACTCACTGGGTTTCATCGCCCGGCATTAGACAGTATCATTCAGCAAATTGTCGCAAAAAAAGATTTACCCACGGTTAGCGCGATTGGCACCTTTAAGTTTAGTGTTGGCATGATCGTTGGGCCCGCCATCGGCGGCATTATTATTGCAAAATATGGGATTGTCTTTACTTATGTATTTGATGCACTCACGTTTTTTATTTCTGTCTTCGCTATTGGATTCGTAAAAAATATTGCCTCGCCATTCTATGAAAAAAGTGAAACCGCCTATCAGGCGTTAAAAGTTGGGATTCAATATGCCAGTTCGCGACAGGATCTTATTGGAACATATTTAGTTGACTTTACGGCAATGATTTTTGGTATGCCAAATGCATTATTTCCTGCGATTGCTAGCCAATTTGGTGGGCCACAAGTGCTGGGTTTGCTTTATTCAGCGCCGGCTGTCGGTGCGCTTTTTGTCTCATTTTACGGTCACTGGACACGTTTTCCCTATCATGGTCGTGCCATCGCGCTGTCTGCCATGTTATGGGGAGTTGCCATTATTTTTTTTGGTCTATCAACACATTTATATATCGCGTTATTTTTTCTGATGATTGCGGGAATCATGGATGCATTAAGCGGCATCTATCGTAGTGTCATGTGGAATCAAACCATTCCTAACCATTTTCGCGGCAGATTAGCGGGAATTGAAATGATTAGTTATTTAAGCGGGCCGCGATTAGGCGACACAGAAGCAGGCTTAGTTGCCGCTGCATTGGGTGTCACTACATCAATTGTTTTGGGTGGTGTTTTGTGTGTGGTCAGTGTCGCACTCTGTAGTTATTGTCTGCCAAAATTTTGGAATTATAAAATGAAGCAGGATATTGAAATTTTGCAGAAATAATTCAGGGAAGGTGTTTTCACACCTTCCCTGCTTGATACGTTCTTACTTTTTCTTTGTTTTCGTAGCTTTTTTCTTTTTAGCTGGCATGGTGTCTCTCCTTAAAAGAAATTGGATGAAAACAGATTGAACAATTTAATTATATACCTTTATTTCGATTTGTGAATAAATAAATAATTTTTCAGTTGACTTTTTCACATCAACGACCTGCGGTTGCGGGTTTTTACTAATATATATTAGGGGTATTTACACAGTCGTAGGGTGGACAAAGCGCAGCGTGTCCACCCTACGAAAATATTTTAGTTCTGAACTAATGCCGTACCCGTATCCACAGACTTGCTGTTAGCACTCGAAACAGCTTGTAAGATTTTGAAAGCTTCATACAACTGAAAATCTTGCTGAGCCAAGTCAGTATAATCTGTCATATCGAGGATGGATTTTTTGCCGGGAGAATTGGCATCCGTGTTACTCGCTGCATCAATTGCATTCTTACCTTTCAAGTGATTTTTTAATTCAAATTCGCGGATAGGCCCTAAAATTAAGGAATCAGGATTACTACCTGTCACTTTCAAGTTTTCTACGACGACATCAGGCTTAATACCTTCGCTCTGAATTTGACGACCCGCCGGCGTATAGTATAACGCTGTTGTTAATTTCAATGCATGGAGTTTATCCAGTGGAATAATCGTTTGCACAGAGCCTTTCCCAAAACTACGAATACCAACGATAATCGCACGATGATAGTCCTGTAATGCACCGGCAACAATTTCTGATGCTGACGCACTACCTTCATTCACGAGCACAACCAATGGCATGCCTTTTAATATATCGGCAGCATCTGCTTTTGCTTCATACTGCGCATCAGCAACATGTCCTTTAGTATAAACAATTTTTTTATCGAATTGTTTGAGGTTTTTACTATCTAAAAATACATTCACAATCTTCACCGCACTTTGTAATAAACCGCCAGGGTTATTACGTAAATCCAACACTAAACCTTTTAAATGACCGTTTGCATTCGCTTGCAACCCTTGGATCGCTTTCACCAT
The DNA here is from genome assembly GCA_013286085.1 of Gammaproteobacteria bacterium. GTDB lineage: Bacteria > Pseudomonadota > Gammaproteobacteria > DSM-16500 > DSM-16500 > UBA5158. The sequence continues at coordinate 28,052 of JABDGK010000008.1, forward strand.
GAGTGCAGGTGTGGGTTCTTGGAATTGACTAACACGTACATAACCATAACCATTATCGAGCATTTTACTCTTGACCGTATCAATATGAATAATGTCACGCAACATAGTCAGCTTAATAGGCTTCTCTTGGTTACGACGTAAAATAGTCAACGCAATGCTTGAACCTTTTTGGCCGTGAATTTCTTTCACTGCATCATTCAAATTCATATTACTAACAAGCTTATTGTTAATAGCAACAATATAATCGCCAGGCAACACGCCAGCTTTTGCTGCTGGTGTATCATCTAGCGGACTAATCACTTTAAGAACGTCAAATTCACTGGCTACTTCAATACCAATCCCACCAAACTCACCGCTGGTTTCAACCATCAGTGTTTTGTAAGCATCTTCATCTAAATATTCTGAATGGGGATCTAATCCTGACACAATGCCCCGAATCGCATTTTCTAGGAGTTTTTGTTCATTAATAGGTTTTACATAAAATTCATTTATCAAGGCAATAGCATTCGTGAAACGCGATACGTCAGTTTCTTGCAAAGCAGGCTGCCCTTGTTCTTTACCACTAGTAGGCGTCGCTGTGGTCGCCTCGGCAGCAAATGCTGAAATAGAAAAGAAACTCAGGATGACAAAAAACAAAGAGGACAGAAACCCGATAACTTTATGGTTAGTAGTGGAGTTCATCGTAGAGTTCCCTTTAGTGAGATCTGTCTATTAATTATAGCCCATCCACATAAAATAATGTGGGCGCCACCGAAGAAAACAAAATATTGTCACGCTATAAATTAAAGCAATCTATATCATCTTGAGAAAATCATAAACATCATTGGCATTATCTTAAGGGGATTTTGCATTTCTGGACGAAAATTTGGCCTAGAAAACACCTAAAATGAATCCCTAGTCTAAACAGGGAATTGCGTGTTGTTTATAAAATAGGCAGGATTTTAGCCCTAAAAATAGGGAAAGTTTACTCCTAAATAAAAGCACTTTATTTGCAGAAAGAGGATTAACAAGACCCCGGGCTATCACTTATACTGCATTTTTGCTTTTAACTGAACGGGGATTACGCCGTGAAAAATGACACCCAGAACGATAGAAAAGTCGTCATTGAGCAACACAAGAAATTTTCTGAATCTTGCCTTTGGAAAATGCAACGCGACTATTTCGATCAAGAAGGTATTAATGCCTGGGTTAATCAAGTCCCCTTTTATATCACCAGCAATCCTTATATTGCCAATTGTTATGCGCAAATTGTTATTCGTTTTATTCGCGATACGATTCAACGCAATCCAGATGCAATCAACCACCCTTTTTACATTCTTGAACTGGGTACCGGTTCAGGACGTTTTAGTTTTTATGTTTTAAAAACACTGCACGAATTACGCCAAACACTGGGCATGCAAGATGTCTCTATTTGTTATGTGATGAGTGATTTCACTAAAAATAATGTGCAATATTATGAAACACATCCCGCACTACAACCGTATCTCGCACAGGGCCTCGTTGATTTTGCTATTTTTGATATGGAAGCGGAAAGACCGATTACATTACTCAAAAAAAATATTCGTTTAAATCCAGAAACACTGATTAATCCATTAACTGTTTTTGCGAATTATATTTTTGATACCGTTTCTCATGATGCATTCACTGTGCACGAAGGCAAACTGTATGAGTTATTACTGAGTATTGCCACGCCTGAAAATAATATGCATGACAACAAACCTGTCAACATGGAACATCTTTCCATTGACTATAAGGTCAATGAAATTAAAAACAACTATTACGACGATCCCGATCTCGACCAGATTCTTGATATTTATAAACAACAGCTAACGGAATCGAGCTTTCTTTTTCCTATTGGCTCTATCAAAGCAATCAAATTACTAAAAAAATTATCGCAGAATAAATTATTTATTATTTCATCTGATAAAGGCTATAGCACAGTAGCCTCGCTCGATAATTTAGGCCATCCGTCATTATCATTTCACGGTAGCTTTTCGATGATGGTTAACTTCCATGCGTTAGCCAACTACTTTAAAAACAGCGGTGGTGATGCATTCTTGCAAACACCGCATAAAGGTATTAAAACCTCTGTGTTTTCCAGTCATCAACAGCTCTCTGAACTACCTGAAACAGCACTGGCTATTCACCAGTATGTAGAAGGTGTGAGTGCTGCTGACTATTTCACGCTACATCGACGCATGAGTGATACATTCAATGAATGTAGTTTAGATATCATTGCTGCACACTTGAATCTGACTGGTTGGGATCCACATATTTATTTAAAATTAGCCAATCGTGTGACTGCACTTGTTGAAGAATCCGATCAGGATACGGTAGCTTTTCTTGCGAAGAACATGCCTAAAATGGCCGCTAATTATTATTACATGCCGAAATCCGATTGTATCTTATTTGAAATTGCAGTTTTCTTTCATGCCGTTAAACGTTATGCGGATGCACTCCATTATTATCAACAAGCACAACACTATGTGGGTGAACAATTTGGTTTATTCTATAACATAGCGCTTTGTGAACATCATGTAGGGAAGATAGAGGACGCACTGGCTAACTTCGCCCGTGCCATTAAAATTGATAGCAGCTCGAAAGAAGCTATCGAATGGATGACTTATATTCAGAAAGAACTTGCTGATAAAACACAAACTCAATAATCCCAACATCATTCACAGTTTGGCATAGATCATCTTTCTCAACGCGCAACATGATCTTATATTTGAGAATAAAAATCATGTAAAAATAAAAAAACAGAAAATCGTGGTTTTTTACCGCAGCGTAGTGAAAACCAACAGGCTCCCTTATTTCACAGTAACACTTTCTTTTGCCCATCCAACTTGTTGCCAAGGCGGCGTCTTCGTTTGATCATGCAACTCATAAAAATACGTATCGTAATCAACAATCGAAAATGCTTTCGCATCATAGCGATACACTTTCACCGCAGGATTATTCCCAAAAATAGGACTAATAGACGGTGTAAAAATCACAGGAATATTAGCAATGCTATTCAATCCTGCAACAGGAAAATTATCGATATGAACATGACCTGGCAAAATCGCTCGCACCGTATGGGGGAAGTGCTGCAATTCACGTTCAAATGCCATCCTGTATTCTGGACGCCAAAATTGCTTAATGCCGCTGAACAAATTCATTAAGGTTTTATAAACATTCATACCAGCCGGAATATGAAACGCCAAAATAACAGATTGTTGTTGTTTAGCAGCTGTTAGCAATTGCTCATGCAGCCACGTTAATTGTTTTTGTGCTGCTTCGGCAATTTGCTTGCCGGTTGCGGATGAAGAAAATAATACGGTATCTAACACCAAAATGCGTTGCTTTTTATGCAGAGGTACATCAACTGCATAATAGCCACCGATTGGAAACATTGCTAATAAGTTTTTTCGATTCTGTGGTTCCTTGATAAAATTGACCCAAATAGCAGCGGTATCATGCAAAAACTCGCCATCTGCAATCACACTATAATCATCTGTATAAGAATCATTATTACCAACAATCGGATAAATATCACCCTCTGGTAAAGCGTCACGAATAGCCATTGTTAAAAACTGCAGTGTTTTTTTAACAAATTCGCGATAGCCTGCGGCCGTGCGATCATGCGAATAATATATATATTGTCCACGGAAATTATGCGCTAGAAAATCACCTAATATAACAGTGAATTGCAATTTTTCGTGCTGACCAATGGCTTGCACCGTTGCTAGACTCGATGTCAGTAATGCATAATTTGTATCATGGAGGTAACCCGCAATCGCTTGATGGTCGTATTTTTTAAATAACGCATCCCATTTTTGTGGCGGTGCTTGCCGTAATGCCGTAATTAAACGACAAGGTCTGATGGCTATCGTCGGACAACTCGCAAATGGTGTAAAATGAATATCCGATACACTTAAAAATTTTTCGTCGTTAGGATGCGCTATAGTTGGCATCGCCATAGTACAGGCAGATAGAAACGGCAACAACGCTATGAATATTTTACAGACAAATCGCATCGATACTTTCCTTCCAATCCACGTCATGAGCAATAAAAAATGTTCTATGTGGAACAATTGTTAGCATATCAGAGCAGCACATCAGCAAGCATCACTGGCAACAACCACTCCCTCACACTCACGATTCAGTTTAATTTGACTGCAGAAATCAGCAAATGACAAGAGATCTGCTAATAATTCGGGTATTGTCACACGAATAAATTCACGTAATTGGTCTAAGACCAGTACATTCGCCAATCCATCGCGCAGATAAATATCCAAATACAAGCTATTGCCTAGAGATTGCTCGAACTCTCTCAGGATCTTCTTTTTTACTGCAGTAGATTGTTTATTAAATTGCTCAATAATCTGTTTTTCTTGGTAACGTCGGTATTCAATGCGCGTTTTTTCATCTTTTCGTGTCATGTTATTGGGCTTTTCAGCTTGGCTACTCACAGTCCCCTTTGGCCGCAACAATTCTTTGCTGGATTTGGTAGGTTGATAATCTTCTTCTAAAGCACTTAATAAATACTTAGCCACATTATTAATTTTACCTTTTACAAAGCTCGTCGATGACTCAATGACGGCAATTTTTTCGAGGATATATTTCTCATCGTAATTGGACATCGTATCTTCAATTTGATTCTTAGAAAATGAGAAACGCTCTTTCAATTGTTGTGACAATGGGATAGAAACGCCGGCATCCACAACAGGTGCAGATAATTCTTTGCCGTGCTTAATCACAAATTGAATAGCGACGACTTGCCGACTTTGTTTCTGTATTTTAGGTGCCACCTGTAATGTTGAATATTTATTAACTTCTTCGATCGCTTTATCCAATACACGACGTTTAAAATCACGAAATACGGTGTATTTCCCATCTTCAATGCCCATTAATTTGCGAAATTGTGAGATATCAAACCACGGCGTTTGTTCGATATTTTGATAGCGGATGCAATTCTCATATAACGCAAGCCCATAACTAGACTGGAATTTTGCTTGTACCACCATATTCAAACGACCGTATAGCTCAGGGGTATAAAGCAATTTTTTCATTTTATTACTGTAAGAATAAGTACAAATAGCACCATCAATACTGGCATCCGCAATGATAGAACTCGCATTCCAAACACCTTCTTTATCAAGCTTATTACCATCAACAAGATTCCATTCAATGACGGTAGACAGCAAGTTTACTAATGCTTTCTTGATGGTTTTATAATCATTGCTGTCATAACCAATCAAATTGCATAGTGTGCGAATATGGATTTGGTGTTCTTCTTTTACTAACAGTTCATCGTATGCATTAAACAACAGTGCATTGGCAATTTTTCGCTGTACCAAACTGAGTTTGTTGCTCGAATGAATCGCAGCAACATGTTTTTTTAGTTCTAGGGTTTTTTCTTTTTCTGCCATGGAATCCTCCCTGTTCGTCTCATCCTGTAGACGTCACATTGATCCTGTAAGCGTCACATTCGAAACAGCAAATACAATCCTGTAAACGTCACAGTATGCCATTACCGTAGTGAAAATCCGTTTAACAGCACCCTCTCAATCCATTCATTTAAATTTTAATAATGTAATATAAATCAATATGTTAACTAAACTTAAGTAACTTAACTTGCTCACGATTGTAAAATACGTTGCATGATGGCTGTTCTAACAATGCCACTTTGGACCCCTTCCATTGAGGGGTAGGGTTTTCTAATTTCGATCACCGCATTGTCCAACAATTTCTTCAAGTCTTTCGTCATCACAACGGATTCCACTTTCTCAAACCCTTTCATTTGGTTACTCAAATTAACTAATTCCGGATAGTTCTTCATTGCTAGCAGTAGTTCAATGGCTTCCGATATCCAACGACTTTTGCCACGCATGTCGTAACCATCTTTCATAATTTTTTCACGGCATTCTTTTTGTAATACATCGGGTAAGACAAAGGTGATTTTTGCTTTTGCTTCCATAAAGTACCCTACTATGCTTCAATTTGTTCAAGCGCTTTTAGTAACTGCTTAAACGCATGATTAATCGATTTATAATCTGACCAATTTAATGCGTCAAAATGCTTCTTTAAATGGGTGGCTTTTTCATTCATTAAAATAGAATCCATAATGAAACGCGCAACTTGCGATTTTTTGGTGCTACCCAACTTAATGGCAAATGCTTGACGGCCTCGTGTTTCTGCCATGCGTGTTTGCGGCATCACAATTTTTTTAACTTTATCTTGGGTTGAAAAAGATTTTAACTTTTTCAATGTCGCTCCCGATAAACAAGCATCAATCGCCGCTTGTTTAATACCTTCGGAACGGATAGTCGCTATCAGCGCCGCTTTCTCAAGATTTTTAATTTTATTGTGTCGAATAAGTTCTTTGACTTGGTTATCTGCCACCAAAACAGCCGCATAATTCATGGCATGCGGTAATGAACAACCCAATAGACGCCCAATATCACTGGGAGCAACATCATCCAGTTCAAGGCCATTGCTTGCAGCATAAGCCGCCATAATTTTTTGAAGATTATATAAACGTTCATGCAAAGATAAATCTTTCCGCTCAACATTTTCCATCCATTGCAATAAACTAATTTTTAATTCATTGGGTTTTGAGTCCAGAATTTTAGCTTGAATTTCTGTTTTACCCGCAATAATGGATGCCAGGGTACGACGCTCACCTGCAATAAGGCGATATTTATCGCCAAATTTATACACCATAACGGGATTAATAATGCCTTGCTCGTGGATGGAATTCGCTAACGTAGCTAAGCCAATTTTTTCATCTGTTTTACGATTGTAATCTTTGTCATTTTTATCAATGCCATGGTATAGATCATCAAAAGTCAGTATTAAATCACGTGGATTTTCAGGATCCAATTCAATTCGTTTTAATGAAATTGCTTCAACCCGTAATTCACCCGTATAATTATGAGCAGCACTGACAGTTTCTTCCAAACCCTCTGTTAACGCATTGCTAATTTGAAATACTTTCTTTTTGGCCATGATATACCTTCTCCATAATGTATTGACATGCGGATTCATATTCGAGGCGAGCAATGTTTTTTTCAGGTAATTCAAATATGCTTTTTGGATTTGCATCTTCGACTAAAATTTCTGTATAGATAGCGCGTTTTTTTATAACACGTGGCATCACATAGTCGGCGACCCCTTTCATGTGTTTTAAGCCACTCAGAAATTGTTTATGCAGTTTTATATCTCGAACTTGATTTGGTAATATACCAATCAGGTCAATTGGATTATTTTTTGGTCTATAATAAGATTCTTGTTTCCATAATTGCAGCATTCCATAAATGCCTTCAATTGAAAATTGTTCCATTTGAGCAGGAATCACGATATGACTAGCCGCTTTAATAGCAGCGATGGTTAACGGTCCTTTTGATGGCGGTGTATCAATGATAATCACGTCATAGCTTTGGCGCACATCGGGTAAATCAAGAAAACGCTTTAATTGTAAATGTACTTTTTCTAATACTTCATTCTTAGTAACTGCTTCAGCTTCTTGCAATTTATGTGAATGTGCTGGCAAAAGCTCCAGATTAGCAATCGCTGTTGGATAAGGAACAACCTCTTCACCATAAAAAATATTGGCAATACTGCTTCGACCATCCCATTCTGAATCAAGGCCGGGTTCGAAATCAGGATGTATCGCTGGAATTTTGCCGCCTTTGTAGGCAGGATCATATTCCATCGATATGTAACGACCAGAAAGATTCGCTTGAGGATCCATGTCGATGATTAATGTTTTTAAGCCGCGAATTAAAGCAGAGTATTCAGCAAGCATGATAGAGTTCGTTGTTTTTCCTTCCCCACCCTTGTGGGTAGCGTTTACAATGATTTTAGTCATGGGGTCCCTCCATTGAATTTTACGCCTAATTTATGCATGAGCATAACATATGCTTATATTGAAGTTAACAAGATCCAACAACACACTGCTCTGAATATAGTAAACAAACGTTTGTAATTGTTTAATTTTGTTTACAGTTAGTTTAGCGATAGTAACTTATTGTAATATTTATTTTTTTTATACCAAACTGTGACAGTTACAGGGAGAACTGTGACGGCTACAGGATAAACTGTGACGGTTACAGGAGATAAATGTGACGGTTACAGGATATTTTCCCCCTTATCTGTGACAGTTACAGGATGAGATGTGACGGATGCAGGATGAATTCATATAGTGCGAGGTAATAGCAATGGCCGATCAAGTCGATATCGACGCAGTCAAAAACTTACTACGTCATTTTTCACAACAACGTGATTGGGACAAGTTCCACCATCCCAAAAATTTGGCGATGTCATTAGCAGCAGAAGCAGGCGAGTTACTCGATATCTTTCGTTGGTTAACGGAAACAGAGTCAAAGGCGTTATCCAAAAACGTGTCTGCTAAACAGCAAGTAGCACAGGAATTAGCGGATGTTCTCTTGAATGCAATACGCTTAGCGGATTTGATGGACATTAATTTGGCAAAAGCAATTGATGAAAAATTAGTAACGAATGCCGAAAAATATCCTGTTGATAGGGTGAAGGGCAGTGCAAAAAAATACGATCAATACAGTTGATAGTGATTGTTTGTGGTAGACTTTTCGGGTAGGAACACAAGAAGAAAAGAAAGGATTCAATAATAATGATTGCCAAGGCAATACGCATTGTACAAATTAGTGATATGCATCTGCTTGCTGACGATGAGGCGGTATTGCTAGGCGTGAAAACAACAGCCAGTTTTCAGGCGGTTATTGATGCAGTCAGTATGGATCCTGTCAAACCGGATGTATTGATTTTAAGTGGGGATTTATCTCAAGATGAGTCGGCTACTTCTTATCGCAAATTGGCAAATCAGATAAGCACATTACACATACCAACCTATTGTATTCCAGGTAATCACGATAATGTCGAAGTGATGGCCGACGTTTTCCCGCAACAAATGGTGTCGGTAGACAAGCAAATGCTATTACCAGGTTGGCAATTGATTTTGTTAGAGTCGCAACGTAGAGGTGCAGTAGAAGGGTATTTAGAACCGATCCAGTTAGCCTATCTAGAGCAATGCTTAGAAGCGCACCCAGAGCGCCATGCCATTATTGTGCTCCATCATCATCCGGTGCCCATTGGTTCAGCGTGGATTGATAAAATCGGTTTAACAAATGCCGATGTTTTTTGGGATGTCTTAGCGCATTATCCCAAGGTAAAAGCGGTGTTGTTTGGCCACATTCATCAGCATCACGAAAGTAAGAAAAATGCTATTTTGTGTTTAGCTGTGCCTTCTACTTGTATTCAGTTCCAACCATTGAGTGATAAATTTGGGTTGCAGAATATACCGCAAGGTTATCGTTGGCTGAATTTGTATGAGGATGGTCGCTTGGAAACAGGTATTACACGATTACCAAATTATGTTGGGTTTTTTGATCCGAATGCCAAAGGGTATTAGGTCCACTGCCATTAAGTTAAGAACCGTAGGGTGGACAAAGTACCGCGTATCCACCGAATGCGTAAATTTTTACTACATCTTAATTATGGATCCCCGCCTTCGCGGGGACGACAGTGTTTTTTTTTGATTTATGCAACAACGCTTGATCGAGCACGGGGATTCATTCCCCGTGCGAAGTTAAAACAATGGAATCGACTAGCCAGCCACGTTTAACAAATTCAGGTAATAGTGCAGTGATATTGACTTCTGGAAAGTGGGTCTCGGCTTGTTCGCAGATTTTTCCAAAGGGTAGGGCTTGTTGAAACCAAGTTAATAATTGCCATTCGACTATCGTGAGCGGCGTTATTTGCAAGACATGATGATGATGCCAAATCAGAAAATAATACATGTGGTTCTCGACTAAGGTAATGGTCGTATTTTCATTATCTGATTGGTTCATTGTCCAAATTTGGTCGATAGGATAGGGTGAAGATAGCAGGGTACTGCGCGCTGGCAAGCAAAAACAAATATCTTCGCCATGGATAGCGCTCTGCGTCGCTAATTTTTCGAAATCCAGTGGTTGACTATTAGGAGCACCGTATAAACGATGCCAAGCCCATTCTAGCGTTGCGATATCTGCTAAGTAGGGTAGGCCCACTGCGGGAGGAAAGCAGACGATAAACGCATCAAATGTCGCTCCATAGGTGTTTAAATCCGGTGAGGTCGAAGGGGTTTGTAGGATGAACTCAGCAGCCATGGCTGAAAAAAAATCTACGCCAACCAATTGGTGACAAACAGGATAAATTTCACGCAAAGCTTTTTGTAGTCTGCCAAAAATACTATTTCGATAAATAGCAAACTGTGTCGCGGCAGATAGGCGAGTATGGGGTGCTAGGTGTTGGAGGAATTGCGTTGTTGTCGCTTGATAAACACTTGCCAGAAATTTTTCTTGTAAAGCAAAGAGGTTTGTTGTCATAACGTTTTGGTAGCCCGTATGGAGCGCAGCGCAATACGGGATTTGCGCAGACCATCCCGTATTGCGCTGCGCTCCATACGGGCTACGCGCTTTGTCCACCGATTAATTAGGCTTTTTTATCTGGGGTCTTTACTTCTGGTTTCGGCTCAACCGTGCTACCGCCGACAATTTTGTTACAAGTGCCTTTTGGTACATAAATCCATGCGGATACTTGGCCATCTACAGTAGATGAACCAGCGCAGCCGCTGTTAGTCGCTGTACCGCAATCATTTAAGCCAGCTTTCGCGATACCGAAGCATTTTTCCATGCCTTTTAGCATTTTATTATGGCCAGCAGGCATTTTGCTGGTTTGGTCTGCGGCCACGGCTGCTGTACCAACGGTGCTAATTCCGACAGCTAACATGGCGGTTAAGGTCGTGTTAACGATTTTATTGCGCATGGACTTTCTCCCTGATGAGTGCTGAATTGATAGGAAAAGGATAAACGAATAGTTTCTCGGATTCTACCTAGAAAGTCTAGCGTTACATTTGTCGTGCTTTGACGAGAGCATTCACGTGTTGGTCTGGCGCTAACGATACTTTATCTTTAAAGGGGGATTTGTCTGGAATTTTCAGCTGTTCTTTTACGAATGCAATGGCTTGCGGGTCTTTTAGTAAGTTGATTTGTGCTTGGTTAGCGGGGTTTTTGCCATAGTTTGACTGGTTTTTATAACGCGTTTTATAAGTTGTGTTATAGACTTCGCAAACTAATATCAGTGCTTGCATGAGTAAGGGTTCTTCATTAGCTTGAGGTTTTAAAATAATCGTGGCATTTTCGCCTTGGCTAAGCAGTAATGATTCACATTGTTTTTTTGCATATTCCAGATAAGCGAGAGATGGGATAGTTTGGTTGTTAAGTGTTTGCTGAGTCCGTGCTACGTGTAGTGTATCAAGCAGTGTTTTTTCTAGTGTTTTAATATCATTAATTTTGAGGCTTTGTAGAAATACTTTATCATCGGGCTTTAATTTAGTGAGAGAAATTTTATTGTTATTAACAACGAGTCTTCGAGCAATTTTGGTTAGTCTATCTTTGTGTTGTGGATCAGCGCGAAAAATAGCATTATCACAATGATCGATGAGTACCTTTGTGAATACAGCGGTTTTGTTAATTTCGGGTGGTAAGCGTTGTGCGGTAATTTGGTATTTATTATTTTCCGTAACATGTTCAATGTAATAACCGCTTTTACCTGCTGATGTGGTACTATCAACAAAATTAATGGCGTAGTCTGTCGGTTTTAAATGTGTTGCTTTGGCCGGTTCTTCGGATGCAATAGTCGGGGATCGACGTATGTGTTCATTATAGAAATTGCGGAATTGTCTTGCAAAGCCAGCTTTACTAGCCACAACATGATAGACGCCTTCCGGGATAATGGATCTGCGTTTTGCTGCTTCTGTTTCACTGGTTCTTTGATAGAAAGTGACAGCATAACCTTTGAGGCTTTTTTTAGCGATGCTACTGCCTTGTGTGCGTTCAATCGTGTTTAAAATACCAGATTCAAGATTTTTTGTTGCTGTGAGTTGTACCCCTTTACTGGTGATATTCACAGTAAATAAATTAAAATAGATATGACCTAATGCACGAAAATGTCTTTTCGCATCCGATACATATTCAGGATATTGTTTAATCAGATCATCAATTTTATAGTAAGTATTGTCTAACTGATATTTGCCGTCACTATCTTGTTTAACACACAAACTTAGTTTAATGTCGAATGCATATTTTCGTAATGATTCTTGTCTGGAATGCATTTTTTCGATAAGAATGCCGGTGATTTTTTTAGTTAACAGGTTTTTAACTTGTAGATTTTCCTCATTAGGAATTTGTAATGCATCATATTCATCAAGTGCTTTTTTGTATATTTTCATTTGTTGATTGTATTTTTTCATGAGTTTTTTTTGTTTTTTGATTTGTTCTTCTGTTGATGGTTTTTCTACAGTTAAAGAAGGTGGTTGCGGTGGACGTGGTTTTTTAGAAGACAACATTTTTAAGCTAGCATTGATATACTGTTTTTTAACAGCTGCTTTTTCTTTTTCAGTTAAATTTTCTGTGCGGCATTTTATAAATAATGTATTGCCGAGAAAATGTTTATAATTTTTTTCTTCGTCCGATGTCAGCGCTCCTTTTAATTTATTTAAAAAGTCATCGATACTCATGTCTTGTAAACATTCTTTGATGGCTTGAGTACCCGAATTGTCATTTAAAATACGTTTGATAAATGCAGCCATGGGTGCTGCACCGTAGAAAATAGCTGTTTCAAACATAGCATCATGGATGGATTTATCCAGTTTTACTTTATCGAAATTAGCGATACGGTCGGCTTCTTCCGCCATTTCTTTACTGATTCTCAATGATCGGGGTAGTTCTCGATAGTGGTTTGTTGGTCCGACAAACATAGGGTGTTCGCTATGGGAATGCATTCTAATGAAATCTCTTAGCCCGTGTAGCGCACCACCTTGGTCGATTCTGCGTAGAGAACCTATTTTTCCAAATGCGTCTTTGACTATTTCGCCGGTTTTAGGATCGCGTAAAAAAGCTTTTTTATCGATAGCACCTTGCGCGGTGGTACCCAATACACGATTAGCAGTAGGACCAAAATTCCCTGAATGAATATCAAAATCATTGACTAAAACTGAGGCCATGCATATACGTGGTAAATCATGAAAACGGCAGATGGGTTTGCCGTTTAATTTTATGGCGGCTTCTTTAGTAATAGTGTTGCCATTTTTATCTTTATAGATGAGAGATGAAATAACAGATGATAGCGCATTGAGTTTAATACCGCCTGCTGGAATGGTGGTATAAACAAGTTCTTTTTTTTCATTGTAATATTCGATTTCATTTCTTTCATTGGTTTGTAACAAACCGTGTAGGAAATAGTACTTGTTAATCGTGCCTGCATGACGAAAGCGCGAAGTGGATGCATTGGCATCTATACCAGGGACTGGTAAGCCTTGTACACGTGCAACATCAATGAAAAAATCTTCATAATTATCAAAAAAAATGGAGCCAATATAAACATTATTGCCGGTGAGGTCTGGTATTGAATGCGGTGGCTTAACAGCATAAAAAATAGAAGATGAAGTATCACCAATCAAACAATTCATAATTCGACTAGCGACAAATTCAGCAATGACTTTGCTCTGTACCACTTCTGGATTTTTTAATTTTATTAATTTGTTTACTACGTTCTTAAGCGTGCCGGTAAATCCAGTATCTTGTTTGAATAACAACATTTGCTGTTGGATTTTAGCGTGTCCATTTTCATCTCTTACGGTAGGGCATATATAACGAAATAAATAATTACCACCATCTGCGCCAGCGTTATTCATGCCACCTATTTTTTCACCTTTTTTCTCGAAGTCATTTATGTTTGGGCTGATGAAAGGTAATAATCCCATTTTTGTTTCAGGAATCGCTTCTCCAGGTTCAATGATAAAAACGCGATGACGCATTTCTTTTACTTCACCGGTAGGTGTTGTGATTTTGATGGGCTTCGTTAAAAAGTATCTGCGGCGATAATAAACGTAGTTTTCAGCATCCTGATAAACTGCTTCTTGGATAGGTGTGTTGTAATCAATTTCTTCTTTTGCCATTGCTTCGTTCACATCATGTGGAATCAAATCTTCATCAAAATCAACTTCATCTTTATCTAACAAAGGTTGAAACGAATGCTTCTCTTCTTTTAGAGAATCTGAATGTAAGCGGTTGTAGTGATTTCTAGATCGTGGCATAAAACTCCGCGAGTCAGTCATTTATTCAGTTATTCTAATTATAGTAGAAGATTCAGACAGATGTGAGGATTTGGCAAGAAAAACAAGCTATTTGATTGATTCAATTAAAAAAATAATTAATAAAGACAAAAATAACGTGCTCTATCCAAATTGCATGATAGAGCACAATCAATTGATTTATTTGGAATTTTGTTTAATGGCTGATTCTGGTACGACAATAACAGGAATTACCATGGGTACCGAAAATTGATTCATTAAATTGGGATTATTTTTGTAAACATCGTTGATGTTAGTAAATAGATTCTGCATGACTTGCTGCGTATATTTTTGGATAGCAGCTTGACGCTGTTCCAAGGCTTTTAAATACGCTTGGGTTTGTGCGCTAGTCATGGGTTCTGGATTACCAAATTGAATGGTGCGATAGGTTTGTGGGCCGTTTGCTGTCCCGATGGTTTTTGCTGACATACTGACGCTCGTGCTTGTGGCGCCAGAAGGTGATGTAAACTCAGCCGCATCACTGACTTTAATCCAACCGACGTTACCGTTTTTTGGATCGCCTACTTTCATCCAGTCACCGGTTTTATTGGTAAAAACGGGGATCATGCTACTGGTTGCATCAATGGTAGCGACGACTTTGGAATCTGTTTTGGGTAATTCGTATAAATTTATCATTTTTGCAAAGCTAGTTGTGCTTAACAATAACCACACTGTTCCGGTTACTGTGACAAACAATTTTTTTGATTGTAATGTAAGCATATTTTCCTCCCTATAAAAATATATGAATATGACATGCGATATTATACTATGTATGCATTAGCATGTTGACTTCAGCGTATGTTGATATGGAATATCACATGAAAGCAGCTCTCTATTCTATTTTAGCAGGAATTTTGCTAATTTGTGCGGCATTTCTATTTGTTTATTATCCCCATTATTTTGCTAAATTTACCATTGTTTCAATGCACTTATTAACGCTTAACCAGTTGGCAACCTGCTTATTGGGAGTAGGAATCGTATTATTTGCAACGGGTTCATTTAGGGCTGTAAAACACTATCCGTTCCAGCGTGTATTTGCAGATGCGACGGTCAGTACAGCGTATGTTTCTTTTCAATGGCGTTTTTTAAAAGTGAATCGACTGTTGTGTGAATTATTGGATTTTCATGCACATGAATTAGTAAAAATGGATTTTCAACGGCTTATCCATCCTGATGATTTCAATAAAAATTTATCTGCCATACAAAACATGCTTTCGAATCAACTAACTACACATCGAACCAAACTACGTTATCTCGATAAAAATGGTGATTTACTCATGCTAGATGTCACTATACAATTGGCCTACGATAAAGTAGGCAAGCCGGTGTATTTTATTTTTGAATTTCAAAAATTACCTGCTAGCTATCCTCATAGCGCATCACAATATGCAACGGTTTGGCAAAATAATACATGAAAAAATATGATATATATGCTGTAGGCAATGCTTTTGTTGATTTGCAATTCGCTGTTTCTGATGATGTCTTAAAAAAATTAGGTTGCGAAAAAGGTGGCGCAAGTCTCATTGATGAAGAGATGGAAAATAAGTTAAATTTTTTATTGAAAGAACAAACGGCAAAAAAATTCTGTGGCGGTTCGGGTGCTAATACATTGGTTGCTCTGCATCATGAAGGTGGTAAGGGGTTTTATTCGTGTAATATTGGTAGTGATGCTGAGGGGAAACTTTATCATCAGGATTTGCGACAACACCATATTGAAAGTATTTTTGATTTGCAACAACCGCGTCACGATATCACAGGAAGATGTTATATTCTTCTTACGCCCGATGCAGAGCGTACTTTATTTACTTTAGTCGGTGCGAGTGAAAGAATTTCAGCTGCCGAATTGTATGAACCAGCGCTTCTTGATTCTAAAGGTATATTCATCGAAGGATTTTTATTTTTCTCTGCACACTCTAAACCGCTAGTTGGGATAGCCTATGAGATGGCGCGTAAACACAAGGTGAAAACAATATTCACATTGAGTACGTGTCCTTATTCTCCGCAATTAAAAAAAGAATTACTAGCGACATTGCATGCTGGTGTTGATTTGTTATTCTGCAATGAAGATGAGGCGAAATATTTTTGTGGCACAGAAAATATAAAAGAAATTCTGGATGAACTCAGTCAGTTTGCGAAGCAGTTTGTTATAACTCGCGGGAAAGAGGGCGCTTTACTGTATGATGGTAATGCCTGTTCTACTATTCCTAGTATACCTACTGACGTCATCGATACTACCGGCGCGGGTGATGCGTTTGCCGGTGGTTTTTTATATGGTTATTGTCGTGCGTATAGCTTTAAAGAGGCTGGTCAGTTGGCGACTGCTACTGCCGCTAAAGTCATTAGTAAATTTGGGCCACGGGTTTAATTATTCAAGCAATATGAATAATTTTTTGTAGTGCTCGGTGGACACGCTGCGCTTTGTCCACCCTACAAAAAATTATTTACTCAACTACTGCTTGGTAATTTTTTCTTAGCATTCTCCGCATAATTTTATTTGAAGCAGTTTTGGGTAAGTCAGCCACAAAAACAACATCATGAATTTTAAATAATGGATTCAGTAAAGAATTAATGCGTGCTTGCATATTCTGCATGATTTTTTCTTTATTGAGTTCTTTTGTCGTCGCTGCATAAATAACAAGTTGACTAGGTCCATGTTGAGCCGGTGTGATGGCAATGGCAGCTGTTTCACGAATGTCATCCAGACCAACCAAGGCACGTTCAATTTCTGCAGAACTAATTTTAATACCACCCAAATTCATGGTGTCATCAAGACGACCTAAAACACAATAATAGCCATTAGCAAAACGCAGTGCTTGATCGCCGTGACGACGTAAAATTTCTTGTTGAGGTGAGCAGGGCATATTCGCGTAATATACATCATGATGATTTGCATTCAGTAATGTCGTGGATAGGCCGAGAATAGGTGGAATTAATGCAACTTCACCATTGGTTGTGGGTTGGCCGGTTTCATCCAATAATAATAATTTCGTGCCTAATGCAGGGCCGCTGAATAAAGCCGGATAATTTTTTTCAATGACGGTACTTGTTAAATAACTACCGCCAATTTCGGTGCCGCCGCAATATTCAATCACAGGTTTGTAATTGGCAAGTGACATCAGGTACAACATATCTTCTGGGTTCGAGCATTCGCCCGTCGAGCTAAAGATTTTAATGTGATGCCAATCTACACCTGCCATACATTGACTTTGACGCCAAGTCGCAACGAGAGTAGGTACCACGCCTAGCATGGTGACATTAGCTTGCTGCACGAAGTCACCGAATTGACGATCACGTGCCACATCAGGATAAATAGCGATAGCTGCTTTATTGATGAATGCCGCAAAGATGAGCCACGGCCCCATCATCCAACCTAAATTAGTTGGCCAAGCGAGCACATCACCTGATTGAATGTTTTGATGTAAAAACGCATCGCTCGCAGTTTTGATAGCCGTTGTATGATTCCAAGGGATTGCTTTGGGATCACCTGTTGTTCCAGATGAAAATAAAATATTACACGTTGTCATCGGATCGCAAGGATGTGATTCGTTGATGGCAGTGTCTGACAAGAAGTCTTGCCATGCTGTGTCGTTGCTGCGTAATGTTTCTGTGAGTGAGTGTTCACAAGGCAAAACAATTGTCATGGGTGCATGAGCTGCAATCACTTTAGAATATAACGGTAATTTTTTTTCGCCGCGCAAAATAAAATCTTGTGTAAAAATGCCTTTAGCATTGGCAATGCGTAACCGTGTTGCTATTTCTTCACTCGAAAAACTGTCGGCAATCGAGACGACAATGCCACCCATTTTGATAATACCAAGGTAAATGGCGACAGCGTCAACTGTCATGGGCATGGCAATGGCAATGGCATCCGTCGCCTGAAAACCTTGCAGAAGTAAGCTATGTGCAATTCGATTGGTATAATCGTTTAATTCACGAAAAGTCATTTTTTGCAGTAGTTGCTGTTTGTCATAAAAAATGAGCGCCGTTGCTGAATCATCTGCTGTGAAGCAACTATCAGCAATATTCATTTTTGCATTGACTAACCAGTGTGGTGTTTCAATACCCTGCGTTATTGTGCAAATGTCCGTGTAGTTTTGTTTGAAGCGAATATCCAGTTTAGTAATGATGCGCTGCCAAAATTCAAATGGATTTTTCTCTGCCCAATTACGCATGTCTGTGAGTGTTGGAAGCTGCCATTCAGACAGGCAGTGATATAAATTGGTTTGTGAGAGCGTATGTGGTTCCGGTAACCAAGCGGGCGCAGACGTTGGATTGCTTTGCCAATTGGGAAACAGTGCTGAAAATAAATAGTTATGTAAAGCAAATGGATGTTGTGTAGTTAATAGAGTTTTTGAAATTTTTTGCCACGCGAGTTCAGTGGGTAGTTCTTGTATGCACGCATTCATTTTTGCAGCAAGTTTTTCTGCTTCGTGTTTTGGAATAGTATACGATACGAGTTTTTCTGCTTGAATAGCGAAGGTCATTTGCAACATCCTAAGGCGATTTTTCTGGTAAATGGTGACGAATATAGTCGGGTAATGGTATGGATTTTTCGAGCTGGCGGTCAACCCAGACGACTTTTGTGGTTCCTTCGGCATATAAAACATCGGTATGTTGTTGTGAATAAATTTGATAAAAACAATCGTAACTGCTGCGTCCAGCGGGACCTACGAATAATTTGACAAGGACTGTTTCTGGGTAAACGATGGCTTTCAGAAAAGTGCAATTCGCCGTCACAATGACGGGTCCCACATCGTAGAGATGTATATCGTTGGGTGTGATCGACTGCCACCAATCAATGCGCGCCACTTCAAAATAGGATAAATAGACACTGTTATTGACGTGGCCAAACGCATCCATGTCGCACCAACGTACAGGGATTTCGGTAGTATAGACACATTTCCAGTTTGGTTGAGTCATCGTGGCTTCCTTGCGATGATAATAATGTAAGAAATCTTACAATAATTTGAAAAGATTGCTAGCTAATCATAACTGTTTATTCAGTAGGGTGGACACGCTGCGCTTTGTCCACCCTACGTTTTTATACAGGGTTTTGGTATCATGCTTTCTTTAGTTGCACATTTATAGGTGAATTATGCAGAAAAAAGCCGTTATTTTATTCTCTGGGGGATTGGATTCCACAACTTGCTTGGCAATAGCCAAGGCGCAATGTTTTGATTGTTACGCATTAAGTTTTCATTATGGCCAAAAGCATTCGACTGAATTGGAAGCTGCAAAACGTATTGCGGCAGCAGCCAATGTGGTTGAACATAAAATCGTGACAGTAGATTTAAGTGGTTCAGCACTGACTGATGTAGATCAAGTTGTTGAAGATTACAAAGGAGATGGTTTGATACCCACGACTTATGTGCCAGCGCGTAATACCGTGTTTTTATCTATTGCACTCGGTTGGGCGGAAGTGATCGGTGCATTTGATATTTTTATCGGTGCCAATGTGATGGATTATTCGGGCTATCCTGATTGTCGTCCTGAATATTTAAGAGCATTTGAAAAACTTGCCGATCTTGCGACGAAAGCCGGTGTTGAAGGTGCACATTACAGAGTGAATGCGCCATTATTGCATTTAACGAAAGCCGATATTATTAAAGAAGGTCTGCGGCTAGGTATCAATTATAGTACAACAGTATCTTGTTATCGTGCTGATGAACATGGACGTGCATGTGGTACTTGCGATAGTTGTATGTATCGTAAAAAAGGTTTTACGGAAGCAGGTGTGGCTGATCAAACAAGCTATATCTAAAACGTAACGTGTAGCCCGTATGGAGCGTAGCGTAATACGGGATGGTATGCCGCAAAATCCCGTATTACGCTACGCTCCATACGGGCTACGTGCTAGTCTAACATGCCATATTGTTTTAATTTTTTGCGTAATGTACCGCGCGAAATGCCCAGGATATTAGCCATTTTGACTTGATTATAATGTGTGTGATTAATCAATGTTTCTAATAAGGGACGTTCAATTTCTTCTAATAATATAGAATAAAAATCCACTGGCTGTTCACTACCAATATTCGTGAAATAGTTGCGTAAAGTATCTTTGACCGCTTGTCTTAGTGTGATGGAATCAAGACTTTCTGCGGTTGCTATTTTTTCTGACATATTCAAACTCCATGTGAGTCATTTACGCTGAGGTAAATGTGGTTTATTAGTAGAATGGAATGTATTTTTAGAGAGGCATCTCAATATGATTATATTTATTATGTTATAAACCTCAGCAATCCATCGCTGAGGTTTATATTTTTTAATTACTTAGCAGTCTCTTTTGAATCAACAACATCTTTAAGATTCTTGCCAGCTTTGAAAAAAGGTACAACCGCTTCCTTGATCAGCATTTCTTGACCGGTACGCGGATTACGTACTTTGCGAGCCGCACGTTTTTTGACACCAAAGCTGCCAAAACCAACTAAAGAAACCGCTTCGCCTTTGGTTAGTGTGCTAACAATGCTATCTAGTGCAGCAATCAATGCTTTTTCAGCTTTTGATTGTGATATCTCGGCTTTATCTGCAATGGCAGAAACCAGCTGTGATTTATTCATAGTAACTCCTAAAGTTATCGATAACTACTAACACATTAGTATGAAGCAACCGTCTCACCACGATTATTCGACTGTCTCGAATTCTTGTTCTGTGGCGATAATGCTGTCTTCTGTACGTGTTATTTGAGGAGTTGCTGGCTGTTGGTCTCTCGTCGTCACAGCTAATGTTTTTGTTTTAGTTGTTTTCTTGCGAGCTTTAGGCTTAGCTGCTTGACGAAGTTTTTGTTCCCACTGTTTTTCGAACGCGGTAATTAACTTCGTGATAGCACGGTGTTTGTTTTCTGTTTGGGCAATTGTTTTTGATTGTAACTTTAGTTGACCAATCCGTGTTGAAATTTCAGCAATGGTCTTGGTTATTTTGCCGATTGTTTGTTTATGAGCTGCTAACTGTTTCTTGGTAGCATTGCTTGGTTTTGCTTTGTGTTTAGTAGCGCTAGCAATGGCTTGTTTTTGAGCTGTTTTCTTTTGTTGCTGTGCTTTTTTCAGTTCAGATTGCAATTTTTTGTCTTGTTGTGTTAACGCTTTGAGTTCTTTTTCACAATGCGCAATTAATTTGGTGTGCGCATCTTTTAAATTCTTTTCTAAGTTAGCTATCGGTGAGTGAACAGTTGTTTTAACAGGGCGCTTTGTTGCGGTGGTTTTTTTTGCTTTTACTTTTTTCGTAACTTTTTTACGTGACATGTGCGATGATCCTCATCAGAATTTTTCAAGACTGTAAAATTTAACACTCTTTTGCTGGAAAAGTCTACACTGTGTTGCTGTTTATTATTGATTTAATTTTAGGAAATCTTTAAAGTATGGGCTCGTGTTAATGGCGTATAAAATTTGTTTATTAACATAAATAAATTTTACGGGTTGTAAGAATTAATAGGAGCAATTAACTTCATGAGTAATGCAAGTTTAAAGGAGCAACTGCAAGCTTTATCATTGGGATCCCCTGCAACTGCAGGAGAACAAGGGCAAAAGCCTACAAAACCTCAGTATAATAGCAACAAGCAGAAGCAACCTGAAAAGAAAGCGATGCCACAAGCGAAGCCAGCTTGGCTTGAGCATGCCCAATACGGTGTTGAGTTGCTAAAAGCTTACTTCCCACAATGTTTTAAAGACATGAAAGAGGTTCAGCCATTAAAAGTAGGCATTAAACAAGATCTTGTGAAGTTGCTGAGTACCCGTGATGATATTGTGACTGCTGATAAAGCGTGTATGGTCACTAGCCTATCTTATTATGTGAATTCGACCGCCTATCATAAGGGTGTCGTGGCAGGGGCGACTCGCATCGATTTGGAAGGTAATGCAGCGGGTGTTATTTCTGTAGAAGAAGCGAAATATTCTACTGATTGTCGTCAAGCCAAACTACAAAAGAAAAAACCTGCAAAACCACAAGGTAAAGCAAAAGAACATGTGAATAATGAATAAATCTCTAATCGTGGGCTAATAAATACTTTATATACCCAATTGGCGCCAATATTTTGTTCGCTATCAGGGTTCTTATGTGCTAAATTTACCCGCTAATTTTTATTACAAAGCATGGGTTATCAAACTCGTGTGCGGAGAGTTTGTATGGAGTTAAATCGTCGGTTTTCCCCTATTAGTTTATTGATGTTAAGTATTAATGGCATGATAGGTTCAGCTTGGCTGTTTGCGCCGTTGTATGCGGCTAAAATTGCAGGTTCAGCCGCCATTGTTGCCTGGCTAATTGGTGGTGTTGCCACGGTATTAATTGCATTAACGTTTGCTGAGTTGTCCGTCTTATTACCGGTTGCGGGTGGTACAGCACAAATTCCTCAATTAAGTCATGGGATGTTTACGAGTTTTATTCTGAGTTGGGTGGCGTGGTTATCGGCGCTTACAATGGCTCCTATTGAAGTGCAAGCGGTGCTGCAATATGCCTCTACGTATTTTCCTTCATTGACACATTTAGTCAATGGCGTGCCATTGTTAACAGGGATGGGATTATGTTGGGCCACCATTTTAATGCTGGGTTTATGTATTATTAATATTGCGAGTTTTAAAGGTTTAGTGCGTTTTAATTTCGTGCTCTTTATTTTTAAAGTGTTCGTGATTGTGTTAACGATTGTCATGTTGATTACAGTGAGTTTCCATCCGGCGAATTTTTCTGGTATTGCAACTGCTACAGGGAGTGGTACCGGCTGGCAAACTATTTTAGCGGCGGTGGCATCCGGTGGTGTGGCATTTGCTTTTACCGGATTTAAACATGGTGTGGAATTAGCGGGTGAAGCAAAGAAACAAGCCATTGCTATTCCACTGGCTGTTGTGGGTTCGGTGGTATGTTGCTTGCTTTTATATATGGGATTACAAATTGCATTTATTGGCGCGCTCAAACCTGAAGCCTTGCAGAATGGCTGGGCGCATTTATCTTTTGCTGGTGATGTGGGTCCTTTTGCTGGATTAGCCGCGGGTTTAGGATTGGTATGGCTGTTGAAGCTTCTTTATGTCGATGCGGCAATTTCTCCAATGGGCGCAGGCTTGATTTATGTCACATCTACCGCACGTATTCTTTATGCAATGAGTAAAATTGGTTATGTGCCAGGATTTCTATCGCGCCTTAGCAAACAGAATTTTCCTGTTTATGCTATTTTTGCTAATTTTGCTGTGGGTATGTTTTTGTTTTTACCGTTACCGGGCTGGCAAGCCATGGTAAGTTTTTTGGTTTCCGCCATGGTTATTTCATATGCGATGGGTCCAATCGCTGTATTATGTTTGCGACTGGAACTACCCAATGCCCCACGTCATTTCCGGTTACCTTTCGTTAATGTTATTTGTCTGCTGGCTTTTTACTTTTGTAATTTATTAAGTTACTGGACTGGCTGGGATACCGTTTATAAATTAGCAATTGCCATTTTAATTGGGTTTAGTTTTTTTGGGGTGTCGTATCTGCGTGGTAAAATCAAAGCGGATTCTATCGGCTTAAAATCAGCACTGTGGGTAATTCCCTATTTGCTTGGCTTAACATTGATTTCGTATCTGGGTTCATTCGGTGGTAAGAATGTGATTCCATTTGGATGGGACTTTTTGGTTATCGCTATTTTCAGTGGGATAATGATGTATCTTGCGGTGATTAGTCGTTCTACCAATATGGTTCAGGATTTTGCTACTTATCAATTGGTAGAACCTGCAGCCGTTATTTAATATCTTCGTACACGACAAACAATCGATGAACCCATCGTGAACGTGCCCGTTTTTGCAAATTTACTTTGATATTTTAGCCGGTGGACACGCGGTACTTTGTCCACCCTACGATTCTAATCACTGCCGTACAATCACCGGCGTACCAATATCCACAAACTCTTGGTTTAACCACTTCGCGTCGTCCACAACGAGACGGACACAACCGTGGCTAGCATTGTAGCCTGGTACTTCATACGAACCATGCAGGGCAAAGCCACCATGGAAAAACATACAATAGGGCATCGGTGCACCACCACGGCCAACGGGATATTTCGTCGAGAAACAGCCGCGACCTTCTTTTTGATACACAGCAAATTTTCCAAGAGCCGTATGACAACCGTGACCAATATCGGGGCAATAGCCACGCGCACTGGATGCGGCTCCCCAGCGTACCAATGTACCGCTCGCATCATAAGCACCCCAAGCGGATTCGCCTGTTGAAACAATCACGATTTTTTCACCAGGAGGACTGATTTGTTGTGGAAATGGTGAAAATTGCATATCCGATACACGATCAAGATTTCGTGGAATGGCAATGCGCATGCCAGGTTCTAGTTGGATACCCATGCGATTAATTTTCATGACGAGATTTTGTTGTGCAGGATCAGGAAATAAGCGTTCCCATGTTTCACCATGTCTGACACGATGACAAACAAAGTCATTACTATTATTACAAAGACGGGCACCATAATAACGACTTTCTCCATAAGCAATCATATTAGCAGCACAAAGAGAAAGTATGAGCAATATTCTGGCGATAACAGACATGATGTAGCTCCTCATATTATTATTTTGTTTATGCTCATAATGCATTACAGATAAGCTGTTATATGTAATCAGTATAAAACAAAAACAGAATTTTGGTTGTGCAAGCCATAGAAAAATAAAATGAGAGACCGTGTTAATTTATAATTAATAATTAGATCATCATGTTATAGAATAAATAATATTTCACAGGGCTCCTGTGGATAACTATAAAATGCAAGATATTCACAAAAAATAGGATGGTTTAGCGATGGATAATGCTGCAACGTTATTGAATATGACGCGTATCAACTCCCATATTTTACATATTAAATTAAATCGCCCCGAGGCACTGAATGCATTGAATGCGGAGTTGATGAGCCAGCTCGAGAATGTTTTTTTAGAAGCGAAAGCGGATGTGACAGTGAAAGCCATTTTGTTAAGTGGCGAAGGAAAAGCATTTTGTGCCGGTGCAGACATCAAACAACTTGCCACATTGAATGCGCATACCGGCAGTGAGTTCGCACGTTATGGTCAACGAGTTTTTCGTTTATTAGAACAATTGGGTAAGCCATCACTGGCTGCAATCCATGGTTTTGCTTTAGGTGGTGGTTGTGAATTAGCCATGTCGGCGACATTGCGTATTGCAGCGGATACAGCGGTATTCGGTCAACCTGAAATAAAACTGGGTGTTATTCCTGGTTTTGGTGGCACCCAACGATTGTCTCGTTTGGTTGGTAAAGGACGTGCATTAGACCTCTGTCTTACTGGACGTCTCATCAAAGCTGAAGAAGCCCATCGCTGGGGATTAGTGAATGAAGTTGTCGCATCGGATCAGTTATTATCTCGAGCGACACAATTGTTAACGGATTTAATTAAGCTTGCGCCTATTGCACTGCAAAGTATGATGATGACGATTGATCAAGGCTATGACTTGTCATTAACGGATGCGTTTGCATTGGAAGCCGCACATTTTGGATTGTGTTGTGCGACTACGGATAAAAAAGAAGGCGTGAAGGCTTTTATTGAAAAACGGGCCGCTTTGTTTTGTGGAGAATAAGCATGCAAGAGAAAGTCGATATTTTTTTTGAAGAAATACCGGGTAAAGACGGTAACATTGGTTTGATTACGTTAAATCGTCCTGAAGTTCTTAATGCGTTAAATCAAGCTATATTTGTTGCAATGAATGCGAAACTACAAGAATGGGGTAGTGCAGACACTATCAAAGCTGTTGTCATTCGCGCTGCAGAAGGGCGTGCATTTTGTGCGGGCGGTGATATTCGCTCAGCCTACGAACGTGCCAAAGCAAACGATCCCACACTCGTTAATTTTTTTGCCGAAGAATACAGCATGAATCGCACTATCTATCATTTTCCTAAGCCTTATATTGCTTTGATGAATGGGATTACCATGGGTGGCGGTGTGGGTATTTCTATTCATGGTTCGCATCGTGTCGCAACAGAACGGTATGTGTTTGCGATGCCTGAAACTGGTATTGGTTTTTATCCGGATGTGGGCGCAACGTATTTTTTATCGCGCTTGCCACATAAGATAGGTTTTTATTTAGGATTGACAGGTGCCAAGATTGATCATCATGATGCACATGCATTAGGGTTGATTGATTATGTGGTAGAGCCTGATGTTTTTCCCGATATTGTAACAAAACTAGCGGAGACTTCGTTACAACACAATGCAGATGCCACGGTGTCTGAAGTATTAAATAGTTTTATGATTCCGAATGGCAAATCCAGTTTAATGGATAAGCAAACAGCCATTGAAATGTGTTTTTCTAAAGACACGGTGATTGGCATACTGGATGCATTGGAACATTTTCCAGATGCTTGGAGTCAACAAGTGGCGGCATTGATGAGTACAAAATCGCCGACCAGTTTATCTGTGACTTTGCGGCAATTAACAGAAGGAAAAAAATTAAAATTTGATACTTGTATGGATCTGGAATTGCGTTTAACGAGTCGTTTTCTACAAGGCCATGATTTTTTTGAAGGTATCCGTGCTGCTATTATCGATAAAGACCACTCGCCCCATTGGCGGCCGGCTAAGTTAGAAGCAATTCATTCTACTGATATAGATCACTATTTTGCGCTGTTACCCGCTGAATTGTCGACACGAGAAAATCTGTAAATTCAATAAGATAATCTTAACTGAGCCGCGACCGTTAGGGGGTGTTACTACATTGGATAGTGACGCTTCCTGACAGTCGCGGCTCGGTATTGATTTCGATTAAAAATAAATAATAAATATCCACATAGCTTAATTTTTGTCTATAATGAAATATCAGCACCGTTTCTTTCATTTCTACCTTTCTTATAGGAGGTTCCGTTCTAAAGCAAGCCGCTTGTGTCAGGATATTCACTATTATAATGAAGATGATGTAGTGGGGAGGATACAATGCAACCAGTCAAAATCGTCATTCGTGATATGCCAAATTCACCCGCATTAGAAAGCCATATTCGTAAGAAAGCCGAAAAACTCGCTCAGTTTTACAATCGCATTAATACATTCCAAGTGGTAATCGAAATTCCACAAAAGCATAAACGTAATGGTAAATTATTTAATGTGCGCATTGATTTGACTGTGCCTGGTAAAGAGTTAGTGGTGAATCGTAAATTAGATCAAGATGTTTATGTTGCTGTGCGTGATGCTTTTGATGCATTACTGCGTCAGCTAGAGACGTATGCACGTAAACGGCGTGGCGATGTTAAAAATCATGATCATGCAAATTATGGTTATGTGACAAAATTATTTCCAGAAGAAGGGTATGGATTTATTCAGAGTGTGGATGGGAATGAATTATATTTTAGTTCAAGCAATGTCACGCATCCTAATTTTGATGGTTTAACAATTGGTGATGCGGTGCAATTTCTAGGAATCACGGGCAATGAAGGATGGCAAGCGCATCGTGTGACGAAGGAAAAAAAGACGAATTTGCTTGAAGAAACGGATTGGTAAGATTGTGATGAGACTCCGCTATTGTTATTGCGATAGCGGAGTTTTATTTTGTCTTAGCAAATCTTCGCAGCCCTGTTGATATTCCTTCATCAGTCTTCTGCCATACTCGACTATTGCTGGTAATGTTTCGACAAGATGAAATAATTTTTGAAAAATCAAAATACCATCATTAGCAAAGTGAGTTTTACTATTTAGGACAGCTCTTTTAAATTCGGCGTAGGCATTCTCATCATATTTTTCCATGGCGAGTTGGGAAAAAATTTCTTTTGCTGTCACTAACAAGTGCTGTTCTTCCGTATTAGTTTTGTTGATTTCTTCTCGCTGAAAATAATTTTTTAATTCGATTTCGCACACTAATGCGTAAATATGAGGATGACTTTCTAGTATGTTTTTGGTTATGGGATCGACGTCTTTTAAACAATCCGTTATATTGGGTATAAAACGCGGGACGAGTGTTACCGTCTTGTTTTCGTCAGAAATATAACAAATAGTTTGTAATGGCCTTGCGCGAATCATGACGAGGGCATCAATCAAGGCAACTGGTAACAGGTCCGCACATTTTTGATGAAGCATGCCAAGCGATAGATAATTCATGCGCCACTGATTCGCATTCCAACGTTTATAATTTTGTGTTTGTTGTAAATTCACAGCGAGATAATGAGCAACTTGTAGTTTGCAAAAACGATAATCATTTGGATGCGTTTCTAAATGTTTCTCAATAGTATCTATGATAGTAGCCAGTTGATTGATACGTAAGTTTTCGAAATCTCGATGGATATTAATGTAAGTATTATGGTAATGAATGGCTGCTTGCTTAATTGCTTTTAATGTCGCAAGAATTTCTTGAGGAATAAATTTTTGTTCTGGTGTTTCGTCAGTTTTTGTTTTCTGAGATATTATGGCTCGGAAAAAAGACATAGCACAGTCACCAATTAAAGGTAATGAAGTAATTCTATGCCGATTTTTCGGGAGGCACCATCGATTTAATGATGGTCTCGCAGATTCCTAACGGTTTCCAGGCGCAATTTTGGCAGATTTTATCAAAAACATCGAGTGTGATATGGGTTGCAATACGTTCTTTTGCAGCTTGCCACGTGATGTGATCGCCCACTTGTAAACCGAGTGCATCTGCATGTAGTTGATCCAATTGTTTGATTTTATTTTCATTTTCGCAGGAGGTGCCTTGATTATGCGGGCAAGGTGCGCAGATAGAATCTGTTTCGGCAACCACTTCGATAGTAACGTGTGTTAATTTTTCGATAACAGCATAATAGTTTTGTACGAAAGCCGGGGAATACCCTTTGCCTTGAAAGCAAAGGGTACAAAGAAAATGATGTGCTCGAAACTTAATAAGGTTTTCTCCAGCAATACGGTGCAACGGCTGCTGCAATGACAAGCTTAATACTTTCTGTGACTAAAAATACTTTCACGCCAACCAGATAAGCGGTATGCCAACCAACAAATTGTGCCAGCCAGACATAGCCAAAAAGAAACATCATACTAGCACCCGCGAGCGATGCAGCAAACGCAGAAAAAATATTCTTGGCAAAACCATTTTCGGCAAGCCAACCTGTGATGGCAACAGCCGGTAAGAAACCAATTAAATAACCGCCTGTTGGTCCCAGTAATGTCGTTAAACCAAAAGAAGCATTAGCAAAAACGGGGATGCCGCATAAGCCTGCAATTAAGTAACTTGCTACCATGCTTGTGCCTAAGCGAGAGCCAAAAATAAGCCCCAGGAAAAGCACGGTTGCACTTTGGAAAGTGAGAGGAACAGGTTGCATAGGAATGCTGAGTTGGGAAGCAAAAGCTAATAAACTTGTGCCAATCAAGGTCAATAAAATATGTTTAGTAATGCTTTTATTTTTAGACCAAAAAATACTGTGTAGCGGATGGTGCAAATTGAATATCACGGTTCTTTATCCTATTCGTTATAAAGAGTGGAGGCCATCATACTGGGTAATATGGTTCGCCGTCAATAATTGGCTAAATTTAGATCTATTTATAGAATCCTATTTTTTATTTGACTGACGCATTAAATATTAGCTGTGTTATGCACCATGATTTGTGGTGGTTGTGTCACAATCCTAGGATCAAAAACCCAATAGAATATTCTTGTAATGTATTGCAAAAAACATGAATATATTATGGATAGTTTCCTGTGATCAATGATTGTTACTGAGAAAAGCCACAGAACCGAGTGAATAATCTGCCTTAATTGTTGAGGAAATATGGAAACTATAATTTTACTTTTGGTATGCCTAGTTTTATTCGCAATTATCGGGTTTTTCACCACTATTCTATGGCTTGCTCGCTTTCTTGGAAGCGAAGGCACCTATCCTGCCGCACAGCATCCGACTGCATGGACTTCAGTTCATCCTTCGTCGTTACAGCATGGGCAGATGAGAATAGAAAAGCTCTATGCCGAGAAAAAAATTTCCTTCGACGTGATGAATGAGCTCCTTCAAACCATGGGATTGACGCCCAGCGTTGCAAAGCCAACGCCAGTTGCAGAAATCATGCATAACATTTCTTCTGGACCTATTTCTATTCCTGCTGTCCAGACACTGTCCCAACCTGAGCTTTGGCAGGAATCAACTCCTGATTTGCAAAAGATTCAAAAATCGGGGTTTCTTAATGCCAGCAACATTAAAACTATGTTGATCTCCGGAGCCGCGTTGTTTGTGTTTGCCGCCTATCTCTTTGTTCGCTCTTATTGGATGTTTATTCCTGGCATCGTTAAATTTCTTGGTCTTGCTGGCGTAACAGTAGCCATCTACCGCGCAGGGTGGCTATTGTTTAGTAAAACGGCAGCATCGAAAACAGGAGAGACGCTGATTATCCTGGGACTGCTGTTGATTCCATTTAATGTGGTTGCAGCCAACCTATTTCTGTTTAACCATGTGATTGGTAGCGATGCTGCATGGACCTGGGGATTGGTGCTTCTGGGTGCTGCATCCATTGCTAACGCGCCTGCTATGCCTACATTCTCTATGGGGGTTGTTATTGCCGCCGCTTTTGCGAGCGCTGCTTGTATAGCCGGGTCAGTGTATCAGGTGGTTGTGCAAGATCGTTTGATGGGCATTGCTGCAACAGCGCTGGGCATTTTGTCCATAGCCTGTATTCTAAAAACAGAAAAGTCACTCATGAAAGGGATTTACGCTGCGCTCAATGGCACTATCTTTTTCATTCTCAGTATTTCAGTCTGTTACGGATTTTTCTTGGATGAGCCCAGTCAGCGCGCGATGGTTTTTTCATTGCTATTGGTGGGTGTGATTTTTGCGATCGAGTCGCGTCTTTTCAAAGAGCAATTTGCGTACGGTGCAGGATTGTGTTTCATGGGTGCTGGTGCAGTGCTGCTGCATCATCTGCATGTGCCAGTTTACAAATATGGGCTTTTCTTCGTTCCAGCCGGCTTGCTTGCAACGCTTCGCGCGTGGTTTTTTGAGCGATCAGACCGTAAAAATTTAGCAACTCCGTATTTTCATCTTGGCCAATTGGCAATAACAGCGTCTTTAGTTGCAATCTTGCCATCCTTTTATTTTTATATGGACACAGGGTTCCCTGTGCTCATGCTGATCTTTATACTGGCCACTTTTTCTTATGTTGTCATGGGGGCGATTTATGAGAGCCCATTTTTCACGTATGCCGGGGGATGCGTCATTCTTCTTGCGACGGGATCCATCGCTCATCATGAACAGTTCTCATTTGTTATAGCGTTGTACTTCTTTTGTGGAGTCGCGTGGGCATTTATTCTGGCGGGTTGCGTCGCTGTGCCTTATCGCGAGAAACAGGTAGGCGAACCGTTGACTCTCTTGGGGCTTGGCACCATTTCGTTGGCGATTGCTTTCTTTTTTGCTCAATGGGCGGAACCACTGCTTTTCTCGAATACCGTGTACCCGATACTACCACCAGATCAAGTGCAAAATGGGATATGGATAGGCATATTATGTGTTGCGGCTTATGGGTTCCTGTCTTTTGTTAAGAAACAGGTTGCGTTGATTTATCCAGCGTTGGTGAGTGCGACGCTGGTGTATTTATTTATTCTTGAAAAAATGCAGCTGCCGGCTGATTTTTCTCATGTGTTGTGGATTGTGCCGGGTTCTATGCTCCTGTTTTATGCGATTTCATTCATGGGAAGAATACAGCTTGCCCGTTGCTTTGCCGTTTGGGCTCAAATTGTTTTCGCCATCATTGCTTGGAATGCATTTGTCTCATTGTCCCCTTCCGCGTTATTCGCCGTGTTGATTTGTACGTCAGTCATGCTGCCCTGTTTAGCGCTTGGATATGTTGATCTTACAACGGTAGCTTTGTTAGGTATTTACTTAACGCATTATCTTTGGTTCCGCCAGAGTCATTCTCTCCTAGAGACAGAGTTAGCGGAATATGGGATGCAACTATTAATTGTGAATTGTGCGGTTGTATTTATTCGCACGGTGATCGGACTGGGTAAGCAGGCTATTTCCATTGTGCCATTTCAGGTAATTGCCATGTTTTTTTCTGCAATGAGTCTCTGTCTTGTCTTGAGGGATTATTCGATTGCTTGGCAGATCTATCTAGCCTATGGACTGCTTGCGCTGTTGGTTAGCAAAGTGCATTACGAAGGGAAATATCTCTATATTGGGAGCACCTTACTACTGGCGGCTTATGAGCTGTTTTTATCTTCTCACCATGTTAATCTCACTGAATTGTACTCAGCGCCCGCAGGATTTTATATTCTGGCGTGTGGGTATTTTACAAAAGAAAATCGAGATGCGCGCAATATATTTTATGTTTTTGGACAGCTTGTTCTTTATACCCCATCGTTCATAGAGTCTTTAACGGAAACATGGCAATGGCATGGTATTTTCTTAGGAATCATTAGTATTGCCGTCATGCTTTTTGGCATGTCGCAGCGAAATCGGATTTTGACGCTAGGAAG
>JABDGK010000009.1 GCA_013286085.1 Gammaproteobacteria bacterium
ATTTGGCTGCGGCGGTTGCCGCGTGCTGAGCGATGGGTGTCGATTGCATTAACACTGATTATTGGTGGTGCTATCGGTAATCTATGTGATCGGCTTTGTTATGGGCACGTGATTGACTTTATCCAATTACATATTAGTCATTTTTACTGGCCAGTGTTTAATGTGGCTGATTCGGCTATTTGTATTGGTGCGGTGATGCTTGTTATCGATGGGATTTTCTTCAAGAAAAAATAATCGATTCAGTCAGAGCCGCGCGCGGCTCTGATGTGGGTGTCTAAAATTACGGATAGAGAATTTTTTTGATGAACTGTCGAATTGACTGTGCTAAAAAATCAAAATCAGGATTGAATGTTAAGCGTAAGTATTGATGATTCGTTAAACCAGCGCGATAAAGCATATTCATCAGATCATAGACGGTATTATTCAGTGTGCCGTAAATATTTTTACTGCCAGTTTGTAAATTGTCATCCACATGACTCGCAAATTCATAATCACCTTGTTTGCCATAATGCGGATTACTTGGTGCATTGGGGATGGCAACATGGGAAATATTCTGAATATTTAGTTCGGGATAAGCCGCTGGACGTTTGATGATACGCGTGTCATGAAAAGAATCGGGTTGATTGGTATAGACTAGCAAACGACTCTCTTTTAACGTGTGTTGGCGGAAATGCTGGAGAGTGGCTTTACTGCTGACAGTTTTATCGTCGGCACTGATGCTGACGAAGATAGGGTGGCGCAGAAAATGATTGTCACTCAGTTTTTTAATTTCTTGCGTCAATAAATATACTTGATAGGCAGAATTAAAGGTGACGGATTGGTAGCGTGTGTAATCATCTTCGGTTACTTGATGTAGCCAATTAAAGCGATCAGAGAAGCGGCTGAGCTTAGAGGGTAAGTTTGCCATGCAGCCTAGCGGCGAAATTTGAATGGCCGGCGCTAATAGAATAAGCCCCGCGATGTTGGGAAACGTATTTTGGAGCGCATGATACAGTGCAAGACTCGCGCCGGTCGAGAAACCTACCAGGAAAATTTTATCAACTTCTTTGCTGAGACTATGAATGCCATAGTGTACTGCTTGAATCCAGTCTTGATAGGTGACATGCAAGAGCCCGCCGGGTACTGTGCCATGGCCAGGTAATAAAATCGAGCGAACTAATAATCCTTCTGATTGTAATTGTGTGCCGATATCTCTCATGATGAAAGGGCAATCAAATAAACCATGAATTAATAAGGCGCCTGATTTGGTTGTTGCTTCGGGCTGAAGTTCAAAAGGTGAGTTTGCAGAAATGATGCGTTCTGATTCTTTGTTATTTGTTAGGTCAACCCGGTTTTGTTGGATAATTTGCTGGCATGTAGCGATATAACTGTCGAAAGGCAGCTCAAGATCGTCAATGGGATATTTTATGCATGGGTCTTGGAATCGTGTATAATCGTGGCGATTCATCATTATTTGCTGACCTGTGATAATATATACATATGAAACGAATTATTGTATCTCTGACAATTTTATTTTGCATAATCAGCAGCTTTGCGGCAAGCAAAGTGAAATACTTTAGCGCCGGTGATGTTGCTAATCACTTGATGGAGCCCGTTTCTATTCTATCAAACTTTATTGGGTCGATGTCTATTATTATTGGTTTGACTTGTTTATTTGGCGCTTTTTTACGATATATGCAATTTCGTGTTAACCCATTAGCGTCACCCATTAGTACGGTTCTTCTACTGCTAATCTTGGGAATAGTATTATTGTTGTTACCGATGGTATATAAGCTCACCAGTAGTGGTATTCCTATTACCTATTATTAAAAACTTTTTTATAACGATGTCACATATGATTTTATTTCGATTATTGATAGTGTGTTGTGCTGTATTGGTTTTGAGTGGTTGTCGCGAGCAGTCTGCTGATCATGATTTTTTGATGACGCATCCCAAACTATTGGAACAAGAAGCTAATCGCTGCCAAGCGATGGCGACATCCGATGCAGATTGCGAGGTGGTGAGACGCGCAGCAAATGATTTCGCTAATCTTGTCAATGAGCGTGGCGCTAACCCGGAAGATTTTGGTAAACGAGTTTTAGCAGCACAAACGAAATTGTCAGAGACACATCAAGCATTGTTGAAAGCAAATGGCTCTGCAAAAGACACCCTTGAAAAAGATTATAAAGAGCAGCAAAAAACTATGGCAGAGTTGATGGCGGTGGTATCAGCAACGACTGGGATTGAATAATTGTAGGGTGGACGCGCTTGCGGAGTTTACCCCGTTATGCTCCTAAACGGGGCTATGAGGTATTCCCGCAAATTTTTTTCTGGGCATGGCTATTGTTTTTTCCGAGCCGCGCGCGGCTCGGTAACAACGACAAGACTGGATTGATGTACCAACGTATCTAGAGGTTTCAATGCTGCTCTTTGTCTACCCTACGTTAACGATGATACGGGTGATTTTGCAAAATACTCCAAGCCCGATACAACTGTTCTGCTACCAGAATACGAACTAATGGGTGCGGCAAGGTTAGCCGTGATAACGACCATTTAAGATGCGCTTTTTGCACGCAGGCAGGTGACAAACCATCAGGACCGCCAACTAACAAATCGACATCGCGGCTCTCGTTATGCCAGGTTTGTAATGAAGTCGCTAATTCTTCTGTTGACCAAGTTTGCCCTTGCACATCAAGGGCGATAATAAGATTGCTTGATTTGATAGTAGCAAGAATTTTTTCCCCTTCTTTTTCAGTAATGCGTTTAATGTCTGCTTGTTTGAGGCGTGTTTCTGGGGTGATTTCTACGAGTTTTAAGGCATAGCCCGCGGGCAGTCGTTTTGCATAGTCTTCATAGCCGGTGGTGACCCAGGTAGGCATTTTATTTCCGACAGCAATTAAGCGGATAAGCATGTATTTAATCTCTTGAAGTTATTCCCTCTCCTACTTGTGGGAGAGGGTTAGGGTGAGGGTTTGTGGTTTTATATATTTTCTACTAGAAAATGTGGCGACATAAAAACCCTCATCCCCAACCCTTCTCCCGCTCGCGGGAGAAGGGAAAAAGCATTTATGCGTTTTTTTCTCGCTGTTGTTGAATGGGTTCCCATAAATCTTCTAAGCGATAAAAATCCCGCACAGCTGCTTGCATGACGTGAACAATGACGTCACCTAAGTCGACAATGACCCATTCACCTACTTTTTCACCTTCAAACTTAATATAAGTGACTTTATTTTTTTTAGCGGCTGTAATGACATTCTGAGCCAGTGATTTGACATGCTGACTGGAGCGCCCAGTACAAATAATCATGGTATCGGCTATGGTGGTTAAGCTACGAATATCCAGTGTCACGACGTCGAGTGCTTTTAAATCGTGTAAAGCGTTTAATGCAATTTCTTGTAATTTTGCAGTAGGCATTGGCTATCCTCAAATGTTACTAATACGATAGGTTCCATGTTGTTTAATATAGTTATAAACGCTGTTAGGCAGTAAATAACGTGGATTTCTTCCTCTCGCAATTTGTTTGCGAATATCCGTAGAAGAAATTTCTAAGGCGGTCACGGGGTGTAAAACAATGCACCCGGCTGCGTGTTTATGTAAATCGGTTGTTTCATCCGTTAAGCGTTGTTTTAACAGCTCCGCAACAATGCCCGTGTGGGGTAATTGATATTGCGGTCGATGAGCAACCACTAAATGTGCTAGCGTGAGTATTTCTTCCCACTTGTGCCAACTCGGAAAATTCAATAACGCATCGATACCCATAATGATGCAGAGCGGTGTATCAGGAAGTTGTTTATGTAATATTTTTAGAGTGTCAATGGTATAAGAGGGTCCTTTACGCTGGATTTCGCAATTGTCTACACGCAAGGCGGATTCTGAACCAATGGCTTTGCGTACCATCGCCAAGCGTTGCTCAGGCGAGGCGACAGGCTGTTTGCGGTGCACAGGTTGATAGCAGGGGATCAGGCGGACTTCAGCTAAGTTTAGGGCTTGATGCAGTTCCAGCGCCATACGAAGATGGCCAAAATGGATGGGGTCAAATGTTCCACCTAAAATGCCAATAGCGCGTTGTAAATTGGGCATAATTTAGCTCAATGGTATTGATAGTTTTATTATAGCATTCCCTGCGATTTTAAGGGTAAGTTGTTGTAATTCATCCCAGATATTGCCATTTGTGCCCCCTTTGATAAGGCGGTCAATATGGCTGCTATGGGTAAGCAATGCCCAACAGCTGGCTTGGTTATGTTGTTGTAAAAAACGCCGTACAGCGGGTTGACGCTTTTCCCAAATGCGATATTTACTGAAGAGGGGGCCTAAAGCAACGCCTTGTTTTGCTTGTTTGGCAAGTTCTGCCAGCGTGCGAATTTCACGGGTGAGTGCCCACAAAACCAGTAAGGGCTCCGTATCGTCAGCACATAGATTATCGAGAATACGGATACAGCGCTGGCTGTTGCCAGCGAGTGCGCATTCTACCAAACTAAAAATATCAAAGCGGGCATTATCCGTAACGGCTTGTTCAATAGCAGGTAGATCAATAGTACGCGTGGTTTGTAGCAGACCCAGTTTCTCAATTTCTTGGGAGGCGGCTAATAAATTGCCTTCCACTTGTTCAGCAAGACGTTTTGCGGCATCCGGTGTGAAAGTCAATCCGGATTTTTTTGCGCGTTGCATAATCCATGTGGGTAATTGTTCAATGGTAATGGGCCAAACGGGAATGGTGATGCCGTTTTTATCGAATGCTTTAAACCAGGCAGTTTGTTCCGTTTTACTATCGAGTTTGTTGGTACTAATAATTAACATTGTATCGGTGAGCGGGCTGGCGGTGATGTCTTTGAGAATTTTGGTAGCGGCTGCATTGGGCTTTGTGCTAGCAAGATGAAGTTCGATAATGCGCTTGGTTGCGAATAATGACAGGCTATGAGTTTCAGTGTGCAATTGTTTCGCCCAATCAGAACCCGCCTCAATTACCAGTGAGGTACGCTCAGTAAAACCCTGCTGGCGTGCTCTATGCCGAATGCTCGCAACGGCTTCCTGTACTAAGAGTGTTTCATCGCCACTTACCAGATAAATCGAGGCAAGTTTTTTTGTGAGATGTTGTTCTAGCTGATTGTGGGCTAGTTTCATTGCCACAGATCCTATTGATTCGAGTGTAGCTGAGTGTTTTCCATCACGCTGTTAGCCACGCCTTTTGATGAGAGCCGCATCATCAATGTATTCACAATAGCGCGTCGCATCTGATGGTATAAATTATTTTGTTCGTTGCTGCCGCCCAGTACTTGATCTGCTTGAATCGTAATGGGTTGGTTTTCAGAAATGGTTTGTGTCGGTAGGATAATTTTTCCTGCAGATGTTTTGACTTGGAATGCCACAGTTAAAATCAAATTGTATTGACGCGTTTGTTGTGTACCACCCACACTTAACAGTTGTTGTGATTCATTGTCGCTGATAATTTCAAGAATCGTGTCCGCTTGTTGTGGTGTTTCGGTGAGTATCACATGAGAAGCCGTGAGTGATTGCTTTAAATTCCGAGAGAGTTCACTGTAGGGTTCGCGTGTTTCAAGATAGAGATGTTTTAATGGTGGCGCAAGCTCCACTTGTCCGCGTAAATGAAAACCACATCCCAAAAGTAATAACGACGTTCCTAAAATACCAAGAAGTGCAATTGATTTCCTTAGCATTTACTTTTCTCCAACGACGATATTAATTAATTTGCCGGGGACAGTGATAATTTTTTTAATGAGTTTGTCTACGGTAGCTTGCTGAACTTTTACATCGCGCAAAGCAATTTCTTCAATGGTTTTGGTATCGGCATCACTGGGTGCTTGAATACGGCTACGCAGTTTACCATTGATTTGTACGACTAACTCTATCTGGTCGATTTTCAATGGTGCCGTACTTGCTTTAGGCCAAGGGGCATCGAGAATCAGGCCGTCATAATGTAAATCTTGC
The DNA here is from genome assembly GCA_013286085.1 of Gammaproteobacteria bacterium. GTDB lineage: Bacteria > Pseudomonadota > Gammaproteobacteria > DSM-16500 > DSM-16500 > UBA5158. The sequence continues at coordinate 5,926 of JABDGK010000009.1, forward strand.
CAGAGTTGATGTGTCATATGTGGGGCAATGGGTGCCAATAATCGCAACAACATGCTTAAGCCCTGTTGCATGATGTATGGTTTAATATCGGTATCGGCTGTACTGGCATCCGGTATTTTGGCTAACAAATTCAGTAGCTTCATGCAACCTGAGACAACCGTATTAAATTGTTGTCGCTCGTAATCATATTTCGCTTGTTCGAGTACATCATAAATTTGGCGTAGTACATCGCGTTGTTTCGAATCGGTATTATCCCAGTTTATGTTTTGACTGTTGTGAACGGCATTTTCTGCTTTGATAACATCCGCGTGTTCATAAGCGAGGCTCCACAAACGTTTTAAGAAACGATGCGCGCCTTCAACACCACTGTCAGACCACTCCAGACTTTGTTCTGGTGGCGCAGCAAACATGGTAAACAAGCGCACCGTGTCAGCACCGTAACGTTCAATCAAATGTTGTGGGTCAACCGTATTACCTTTTGATTTTGACATTTTAATGCCTTGGTTCAGCACCATGCCTTGTGTCAATAAACGGATGAAAGGTTCGTCACTGTTTAACAGACCTTCATCGCGCATTAGTTTATGCATGAAGCGTGCATAGAGTAAATGCATCACGGCATGTTCGATGCCACCAATGTATTGGTCGACAGGCGCCCAGTAATTGGCACGGCCATCTAACATAGCGCTATCTTGTTTTTTGCAAGCAAAGCGTACGTAATACCAAGAGGATTCAAAGAACGTATCAAATGTATCCGTTTCGCGTTCTGCTGCCCCACCGCATTGAGGGCACGTTGTTTGATAAAATTCAGGCATGGATTTGATGGGGGATGTGACGCCATCAAATTTTACTTTTTCGGGTAACACGACCGGTAGATCTTGTGCTGCAACAGTGCCGCATGTAGCGCAATTGATAATGGGAATCGGTGTACCCCAATAGCGTTGTCGTGAGACGCCCCAATCACGTAAGCGAAAATTAATTTTGCGTTTGGCTTGGTGTTCAGCAACTAAATGATCAGTAATTTGTGTGCCAGCTGTTTTGGAATCAAGTCCGTTGAATTGTTCTGAAGCCATTATGATGCCCGCATCAACAAATGCACCTTTGCTAAAATCCCATGCAGCGGCATTTGGTTTAATCACTTGTTTGATTGGTAATTGATATTGTGTAGCAAACTCGAAATCACGTTGATCATGCGCAGGCACTGCCATCACAGCACCAGAGCCGTATTCCATCAAAACAAAATTGGCAATCCAGACGGGGATTTTTGCGTTAGTAATTGGATGTGTGACGGTAAAATCCGTTGCGATACCTTTTTTCTCGAGTGTTGCTAAATCGGCTTCAGATACTTTGATGTTGCGACAACTCTCTAAAAATGTTTGTACGGCAGGATTTTTTTCGGCGGCTAATTTTGCCAGTGGATGTTGTGGTGCGAGTGCAACATAAGTGACGCCAAATAAGGTGTCTGGTCGTGTGGTAAAAATAGTAAGTGTTTCACGGGTACCTGTAATAGGAAAGGTAATTTCTGCACCTTCGGAACGGCCAATCCAGTTTTTTTGCATGGCTTTCACTTGCTCTGGCCATTGCGTAAGTTTGTCTAAATCATTGAGTAACTCATCGGCATAAGCCGTGATTTTAAGAAACCATTGTGGTACTTCGCGTCGCTCAACGAGTGCACCAGAGCGCCAGCCGCGTCCATCGACGACTTGTTCATTGGCTAACACAGTTTGATCGACTGGATCCCAATTGACTTCCGCATTTTTTTTGTAGACTAATCCTTTTTCGTAAAGTTTTAAGAAGAACCATTGCTCCCAGCGATAATAGCGCGGATCACATGTGGTAATTTCGCGACTCCAATCGAAACCAAACCCTAAGCGTTTTAATTGATTGCGCATGTAATCAATATTTTTATAAGTCCATTCTGCTGGTGGGACTTTATTTTGAATAGCCGCATTTTCTGCCGGTAAACCGAAGGCATCCCAACCCATGGGTTGCAGAACATTTTTGCCTAACATACGTTGATGGCGGCTGATGACATCACCAATGGTATAATTGCGGACGTGTCCCATGTGGAGATAGCCGCTGGGGTAGGGAAACATCGATAAGCAATAGAACTTGGTCTTATTGAGATCTTCGGTGGTTTGAAAGGTATTGCGTTCCTGCCAAAATGTTTGGGTATTTTGTTCTATTTCTTGTGGGTTATATTGCGCTTCCATAGGAATTCTTATTCTCAAAAATCAAATGACGTTAAGGATACCTTAATAGCAAGATGTGTTCAATGTGGACGTAGAGCGTGTAGCCCGTATTACGCTCCGCTCCATACGGGCTACGCGCTACTTAGCCTTTTTACGCTGGTGTAACGCATAACCAAGCAAGAACACCATCACCACTAAGAGAGGATCTAGACGGCTATCTTGCCAGGGTGTTTGCCCCTCATAGGGTTGCACGTCGCCAGTGAGAACATAGGTCTCATGTGGTGGCGCTGCGGCTTGAATTTTTCCATGGGGGTCGATAATCGCTGTAATGCCATCGTTGCTGACAAATAGAGAGGGTCTCCCGAGCTCTAGAGAGCGCATTTGTGCCATTTGTAAATGTTGTGCTTGTGCGATGGAATGTCCAAACCATGCATCATTGCTGACAGTGAGTAGCATATTGATATCGGTGCGTGGTGTATTTACTTGTTCTGGGAAAGCAATTTCATAACAAATAAATGCGGATATTTTGATGTCGCCGACATTAATAAATTCTGACTTGGAGTGTCCAGGGATAAAATCAGACATGGGGATATGTAAACTATCTAGCGCTTTTTTTAAAACTCCCAAGTCAGGCGTAAATTCACCAAACGGCACTAGGCGGCGCTTTAAGTAAATACCCTGGCCTTCACCGAGTGTGATAATGGCATTGTAATAGCTAGGTTTGTCAGGGACTTTAATAGGGATGCCGGTGATGAGTGTGGTCCCTCGTTTTTTTGCCATGAAATCCATTTTATCCAAGAGTGTTGATGCAGTCTGAACAGGTATAGGAATGGCGCCTTCTGGCCACACAATAATTTTGCTATCCCAGTGCTGGCTGGTTAACTCCATATAACGTTTAATAGTCGGCACAATTTGATCGGGTGCCCAGCGCAATTGTTGCGGAATATTACCTTGGATAAGGCTGACTTGTACGGGTGAGCCAATGGGTTTTGTCCAGTGAATTAAGCTAAAGCAGCCGCCAAAAAACCAAATTAAACATAAAACGAGTGTCTGTTGATAGAGCATTTTTTTTTGTTTGTTTTTTATGTGCAGCGCTATGTTTACTAATAATGCGGCGCTAACTAAGACAGCATAAGAAATACCATAAATACCTAAAATAGGCGCATAACCTTTTAGGAAAGAATTTATTTGGGTATAACCAATCGAGAGCCATGGGAAGCCGGTAAATAACCAACTGCGACTCCACTCTAATAAAACCCAAATAACAGGAAATGCAAAGACGATTTTATAAAGATCGTTTTTCTGGAAAAAATTATTCAGCAAATAGCCAGTGAAAGCAGGAAACAGCGCAACAATACTGATCAAACCAACAGTGATAATGGTTGAGAGAAAAACCGTTGCCTCACCGTAAGTATGAATGCTGATGTAAATCCAATAAATACCCGTACCAAATAAGCCTAAGCCATATAGCCAGCCACGGAAGAATGCTTTTTCGGGAGTGACTTTTAGCCACGTGCTGAGTAGTACCGCAGGTGAGAGAATGGCTAATAGAGATAAATTAAATGGTGCAAATGCTAACGTAAGTGACATACCGGCAAGCAGTGCCAGTATGTTACCGCGATATCCTGGCGCAAAAAAATTCTGCCATTTCATGGGGTGCATATCCTAAACAGAAAGCGTTCAGTGTAGCGAGAGGCGTGAGTAACCGCAATTACTGTTGCTGGATTGGCGTGATAAAAAATTAAACTACATAAGATAATAAGATCAAGAATTTTACTTGACTGGCGCTGAGATTTTGATAAGTTGATCGGCTTGTTAGTTATCCTCACCTTTCTCCGTCAGCATCTGTTCTTGATTTATGCAGATCGTTTTAATTTCAATCAGGGTGAGTACAAATTTAATAAAATAATAAGGGGAGCTCCATGAAACAATGCTTAAAACCATTAGTGGTTAGTTTACTTTTATCAGGTGTTGTCTCTGCACCTGCATTAGCAGCAACAGCTAATCAAGCAGATGACCAACAATTGCAGCGTTTAGAGCAACAAGTTAATAACTTGCAAAGTGAAGTGAAATCGCTCAAAGGCCAACGAGTTTCATCGAAGCATGCAGTCAAGCACAAACACGCACACCACACTGTTGAGGCATCTGCACCAGCGTCTGTGCCGGATAATGCAAACGGTATTCCGCGCACACCGAATGCTTACTTAGAATCTTTTCCTATCGACCCAGATGTTCCGGGTAAATCATTTGTATCAACCGGTCCTTACATCGGTGTTCCTTTTGTCTATTCTGGCGGTGACTTAGTCATTAATAGCCCAAGCGTTAACCAAGACGTTGCTTTGCTGAATATTCGTAAAGCCATTCGTAAAAAATTGAGCGCATTGGGTCGTGGCGATGAAGCAGATCACGCGCACTTGTTACTCAGTGGTATTGTAGAAGGTGCGGCGTCTTATCAGCGGCCTGGTGTTGGCTCTGTGCAAACCAGTATTGATCTTTCTGCTGCTGAATTAGATGGCTATATTTTAGGGCCAAGTAACTGGACATCGGGATTGATTGCTTTTTCTTACGATGATGCGAATGGTGTATCCGAGGGTTCGTTAAATAATAATGCTCGCAACCAGAATTCACGCATTTATTTAAATAAAGCATTTATTACGATTGGTGATTTTTCAAAAACACCATTCTATGGCACGATTGGTCAAATGTATGTGCCATTTGGTACCTATAGTTCAAGTATGATAGCAAGTCCGCTCACAAAAGCAGTTGGTCGTACAAAAGCGCGAGCGATTGTTATTGGTTACCAACAACAAGCTGAAGCAAATGCGTTTTATGCATCAGGTTATGCCTTCAAAGGCGATAGTTATGTGGGTGCAACGAGTCGTGTGAATAACGGCGGTGTTAACGTTGGTTATCATTACGCTGTTGGCAACATTCATGGTGACTTCGGTGGTGGTGTCATTGCTAATATCGCTGATGCAGGTGGCATGCAAAACAATGGTAACAGCACACCACAATTTGGCGGCTTTGGTGCAAATGGTAATGGTAATGAAAACATTGCGCATCGCGTACCAGCAATGAACGTACGTGGTTTATTTAGCATTGGTGATCATATTGACTTATTGGCGGAATACATCGGCGCAATCAATTCATTCAGTAAGAGTGATATGACGATGAATACGCACGGTGCGAAACCACAAGCTGTAAACGCAGAAGCTGCCTATACTTTCACTGCATTTGAACGTCCAAGTTCGCTTGCACTTGCTTATGGTAAATCAAAGGATGCATTGGCATTAGGTATTCCTGCACAACGTTATTCTGTTGCACTCAATACTTCTTGGTGGAAAGATACCTTGCAAACAGTTGAATTCCGTCATGATGTGAATTATGCCGCAGGCAACTCTGCAACGGGTACATCAACCAGTGCGACACTGCCTATTACCGGCTCTGGTAAACCAGATAACGCAGTAACTGCGCAGATCGATATTTACTTTTAAAAATTGGGTGAACACGCTGCGTTTTGTCCACCCTACGTTAATATATTTTCGTAGGGTGGACAAAATGCAGCGTGTTCACCAACTAAATTTGTCGTAATTTTTCTAAATAAGCTTGTTCATCCGGCATCTTGCCACTCTGTTGTGCTTCCCAAAGAATCGTGCCAAGACACTCTACCATTCGATGTTCTGCATCATGTGCATCAGTTAATTGGCGGCATAATTTTTCATAAATATCTCGGATACCGGTGGGTCTATCTGTCCCGAGTTGTTCGCGCAAAGCCAAGTGTAAACTCATGTGCAGAAAAGGATTTGATTCTGTAAAATCATGTGCCTGAAATTTTTCCGGATTAGTTAACACCTCGTGATACTCAGGATGAAGCAAAATAATATCGATCACTTGTGCTTCCAGTGGTTCGATGGGTGAGTGATCTTGATGCTTTTTCCACGCAGCAAAAAACACGTTGCGTAATTCATTTCTGTCATTAGAAAACATTATGCACTCACCGTTTTATCTTTGTATTCACATAAATCGTTAATGAGACAGTCAGGGCATTTTGGTTTGCGTGCGATACAAGTATAGCGTCCATGTAAAATTAACCAATGATGCGCATCATGCAAAAATTCGGCTGGAATCGTTTTCACTAATTGTTTTTCGACTTCCAACGGCGTTTTGCCGTTGGCCAAGCCGATGCGATTAGCTATCCGAAAAATATGGGTATCCACCGCAATCGTTGGTTGACCGAAGCAGGTATTTAAAATGACATTGGCTGTTTTACGTCCGACACCGGGCAGTTCTTCAAGCTCAGTACGATTCGTTGGTACAATCGATTGATGCTTGGATAGTAAAAGTCGGCAAGTTTTTATAATATTGGCTGCTTTGCTGTTAAATAACCCAATGGTTTTGATATATTTTTTTAAGCCATTTTCACCTAGATGCAGAATTTTTTCCGGTGTATTGGCAACAGGGAATAGCTTGGTGGTGGCTTTGTTCACGGAAATATCGGTTGCTTGTGCTGAGAGAATGACTGCCACGAGAAGTTCAAATGGATTGTGGTAAATTAATTCCGTGGTAGGACTGGGATTCGCTTTTTGAAAGCGTTTAAAAATGGCAGTGATTTTTTGTTTATTCATGACAATCAGCCGGCAGAACCGTAGGGTGGACAAAGCGCAGCGTGTCCGCCGAATTATTGGTGGACACGCTGCGCTTTGTCCACCCTACGGTTCTACTAATTCGCTAATTCTTCTGGCGCTGTTTCATCTGCAGTAGCGGTTTTACCAATGCTACCGCCTGATGGCGTTTCTGCAGCAGAAGGCACCGTAAAAGGCGGTGTTTGATCCGGGGTTAATGCTGTATCAGCCGGTGGTGGTGTTGTATCGAGCTGCGCGGCTGTTGATTTATCGTCAGCAAAAGTATTCATGCTCGACGTTGCTAGCAATAAGCCAACTAAACTAAGATGTCTGAATGAGTTTCTCATGTGTGCTCCTTTCAATCGCGTTCTAAGCTATACAAGATATCTGCGCCGTTGTCTATCGTACTCGTTTCTGACTGGATAGACCAGTGTTTGCTAAATTGATAACGCAAATTCAAAATAGTGACGGGCGTGGTGCTGAATAGGCTGACACTGTAATGCAGATAGAGATTATCTGCGATTTTTTTGCCGAGCACCAACGATGTTGTGCCAACGACACCGCCAGCATTTTTATTAGCGGTTGGGTCAAATGTTTGTACGGACTCCACATTTAATTCTGTCAAGCCAAGCCCAGATTGTAATTTTTTCGTGAAAGAGGTCAGTTTTGACGTTGCACTGTTGCCAACATTGAGAGCGGAGGTGGCGTTTAAAATGGCAAGGCTGTCTTTTAAGGATGCTTGTGAACGGGGAATGCCAAGCAATAAGTATGATAAAATGTCATCTTGGCCTAACCCAGCAGGTTGTGAAAATAGTGTAATAGCCGGGTTGCTGATTGTTCCTAATATTTGTATGCCAACCGTGAGTAATTGATTACCAGCATAAGCTTGCAGGAGGCCGCTACTCACCGTGGATACCGTTTTAATTTCTCGTACCGCTTTGATATTTAAACCTGGATTATTGAGTATGCCACCCGTATAAATTAAACGACCTTCCGTAATTGTTAAGTCTTGCCCATACGCATGATAAGTACCGCCAATTGCATACAGTTCGCCAGTGGCGGTGGCTGGACTGTTAGGGCCGGTGTTCACGCGTAGCGTTCCGCCCAAGGTGGTAGTAAGATCTTGATAGTGAATAAAGACATGATCATTCAGCGCGACAGTGACTTGCATGCTGGGCATAGCAGATAGCAATGTATTTGCTGTCGTTGGTGGTGCACCGACTATCACCACATCGTCGGGTAGAGTGACTGTTTGGCGAAAATCTTTGGGGGTGATTTCCGCTTTAGGAATTGTTAATTTGCCGTCAATTTGTAAATTGAGTTTGGTCAGATGTAATTTCAGGTCAGGTGACACAAAAAATTTTATATTCAGGTAAATCAACCATTGTTAAGTTGTTGCCGTGTAGACGTATTTCAGTAGGAAAATTCGGTTGCGCCAAATTTGTTGAGCCATCTAAAACGGCAGAGCCTTCTCCCAAATGAAAGCTGCCTGTGTATGTCATATGACGCGTTTGATCACCTAGTAAACGTAAATTCGCATTTTGTATTTGAATGCCGAGTTTAGGAATGCGAAAGTTGCCGTTAGAAAGCTTGACTTCGCCATTGATGGTAGGGTGAGTCAAATTGCCATTAAGGCGTAGTGCGCCTTGTAAAGTGCCTTGGGGATTTTCGATGTCAGGTAAATAATCCTTGAGCGTGCTGAAATCCGGGAAGTTGATTTGTGCTAATGCAAAAATAGGCTCTGTTAAATAATTTTTGGTGTTGATCGTTTTGGGTAATGACAGGGTAAGATGCAGATACGGTTTTTTAGCAATTGCAATTTCAAAGCGGGACAATAAATTATTGTTGTTGAGATTGGTTTTGCCTGTGATAGTGAAATCTATTTTTTTCAATGTGTGTTGATGAAAGGTAATGTCTTCTGCGGTGATATTTAATGACGATGGGGTGTTCAGCTTCATCGTCAAATCGATGTTACCAACAAGCTGTCGTATCTTTTGTTCGGCATAAGTTAATTGTTCTGCTTGAATAGTGGCATGGATAGCGGGCGTTGTTTTTGGCCCACTTATTTTGCCATTGCTATGAATACTACCGGTGCTATTCGGTAAAACAGTACTGAGACGAGGAATGGCAAGATTCCATTGTAAATTCCACTGATCCGTCATGTTGCCCGTGATTGCGCCACTAGCGTCCGCGATGTTGATGAAAGCTTTTTGGATGCTGAGCTGGTTGTTTTGCATTTGCAACCGCATTTCACCATGGATAGGGTAATGACGCAGTGTGCCGGTTAATTGCTGTAGCTCGAATGTCGCAGAGGGTAGCCTGCTTAATTGGCCATGGCTGTTAAATGAAAAATGCATTTCGCCAGGCCACTCACGCCATTGTATACCTGGATTGAAGTGGTTGCCTGAGAGAATGACTGCCCATGTTAACGAGGGTGTCCAACGGAGATTGAGGTGACCGTTTAATTCGCCACCGAGCATTTGGATAGAAAAAACCGTGCTGTCGGGTGTGTTTTTTTCTACGTTGATAGTTTGAAATTGAATAAGCGATTTAGTATCGCGTGAAATACTGACGTCTTGGATTGTAATGTGCTTGGCAGTGATAAATTCAAGTAGTGCCAGTTTCTCCAGTGAAAAAGTCGTAGCGTGCGTTTGCTTCGCTGTTGTTGATAAATCTATTTTTGCATGTGCAATATCTGCATTCTCTATTTGTAGGCGATGTTGCAGCAGCAACCATGGATGCCAATCGAGTTGAAATTTTTCGATAACGACATTGCTTGTTGTATGTTGATAAGAAATAGTGTCGAGAGAAAAATGGGAAAATAGTTTTCCTTTCGCATGCTCAATGTGTAATTTCCCAGGAATAAAGGGGGTTATGATTTGAATCAGCGTTTGCAACCCAATGGTAGTTTCACCAAAGAAATATAAGAGGCCAGTGATGCTTACCACGATGATGAATAAGATTTTTAGTGTCGCATGTAAAATTGCTTTCAGTAATAATCTAATCACAGATCAGGCCCTAAACTAAATTCAGCAGCAAAGTGACGAGGTTTTCCTTGCAGGCGGCCAAAACCCGCATAGGCTTTGATAGGACCAATAGCGGATTCATAGATAAGACCAATACCCGTACCGCGTCCCATGGGGGAATTAATATGGTTATCGGCTGTGCCAATATCATAAAAAACCGCGCCACTGATTTTACCATATAATCGATGTTGCAATTCAATACTGGCAACTTTTAAGTAACGCCCTGGGCCGAAGTAGCTATAGGAAAAGCCGCGAACACTATCCAAACCACCTGCATAAAATTGTAAAGAAATCGGTAGTGTATTTAAATCTTGAACGGTGGTATAGCCAACGTCACCACGTAAAATTAGTCGGCTTAATTGGGTTGGACTGTAAATGATTTTCCCTTTTAGTTCTGTTTGTGCAAAAGTAACGTTAGACACAACCTTGGTTGATGCGCCTCGAATAACCAAGTCAATCTTTGTCCCATAGTGAATATTAATTAAGTCATCAGCATTGATGCGCGACAAGCTCAGACTTGGATAGACAATGCGGCTGTTATGTGATGGGCTGCCAATAATATTGTAGTGTTCACGTAGATAAGTAGCATTGGCGGACCACTTCCAGTCATTCATTGTTTTGATATAACCAAGCGATACGCTTTTAGAAATACTATTACCATTTTTAGGTGTAAATTTCTGGCCGGTGGCACCAATCATGTATTGGTCGGTCAGTGGGTTTTGCCCGGGAATAATGTATTGTGCAGCTAAACCGCTTAACACTTGAGACAGTTTAAGTTGCATATCCATGTGATGACCAGTATCAGTCAAATGGCGTAGATTGGTGCTGAGTGTTAAGCGTGGACCAGTGAACGTGCCATACCCCAAGCCTAAATTATAACGTTGCGATTTATTCGCTTTCAAGCCAACATCGACAGGTACTTCGACGTTGTCGATTTGTTTCAGGTCCGGTGTGACATTGACTTCTTGGAAATAGTTACTGTTACTGAGATTTTGTTGAAACTTAATTAATTGTGGACTAGAGAATGGATCGCCTTCATGGAAACTTAAAAAGCGCGTCAGAAATTTATCAGAAAATGTATTTTGATTAAAAGTAACATGCCCAAAGTAATAGCGTGGCCCTGTATTGAGCGTCAGACTAATCACGACAGAATGATTTTCAACATCAATACGAATAATTTTTTTTTCAAAGGTGGCACGCAAATAACCTTGTTCATTTGCGGTTTGAAAGAGATTTTGTTTGGCTTTGTCATAACGGGTAGCCTCAAACACTTGACCAACGTGGAGCGGAAACTGCGTGACTTGTTTGGCTAACTCGCTATTGTCTTTGCCGGGTCCAGTCACATTGATATCTACCGCGGTTATGCGCACCGGTGTGCCGGGGTCGATAGTAAAGCTGGCTTGCCAAACATCAGCATGATGCGTTAAGTCGGTGTGAATGACGGGTTTAAAAAAGCCGAAAGGTGATAAAGCCTTGCGGATATTATCAGGCGCATTTTTATAGAAAGTTTCAATCACAGCGGGGGTTAATGTTTCTCCATAAGCCGTTTGGGAAACCAATAACCGTTCTTGGACATTTTTTAAGACGGGGCCGCTTAAACCCGTAATTTGTGTGCGCAAAGTGATGGCGCCAGCCCAGCATGTGGTATAGAGGACCAACATCATCAGAAAAAATAGGCGTATCTTGTATTGTCGATATTGTCTTTGCACGGCGGTAGTGCCCTTTCTGAGCTTAGTGCAACCCAAGGTGTTTGAGATTATACTGGCTACTAATCAAACTCTCACGAGAAATATGCTATGCAAGGATTACGGATAGGGCATTATACCAATCAGGCACAAGGTACCGGCGCATCAGTGTTCTTATTTGAACAGCCAGCGGTCGGTGCTTATTGGTTATGTGGTTCATCACCTGCAACGGCTGAGCTCGACACCCTAGCACTTGATGCTCATGTGACGCATATAAATGGCTTGATGTTAACGGGTGGGAGTGCTTTTGGTTTGGCGGCATCCGCTGGCATGATGCGCTGGCTGAATGAACAGCAGTGGGGATGGCCTGTTTCGCATGGGGTTGTGCCGATTGCGCCGGTGGCGGCGATTTATGATTTGGCTGTTAACGAGACAGTTTTTCCGATGGCAGAGGATGTATACCAAGCATGCCAGACTGCTCGAGTGGATGATGAGCGGTCAGGTCGTCTGGGTGCTGGTACCGGCGCATCGGTTGGAAAGTTAATTGCATCTGCGGCATGCATGAGTGGTGGTATTGGTCGTGCAGAAATACTGTTGCCAAATGGTGTGACTGTGCTGGTTTATACTGTCGTGAATAGTGTCGGTGATATATACGATGCAACGGGTAAGATTATTGCTGGCGCACGTTTGGCGAATGGCCAGTTTGCCGATTGCCAACAAGTGTTATTGGATGGTCGCCATATAGAAAATATTCCATCAGCCAACACAACATTAGTGGCGATTTTTACCGATGCTGTATTTTCAAAAAGTGAATTGCGCCGCATTGCCAAAATGGCAGTCGCAGGGATAGCGCGTGCGATTGCCCCTGTTTTTACCTGTTACGATGGTGACTTGGTTTTCGCTGTCTCAACGGGAAATAAATCTGCATCGGAACTGGCGCTGGGCACGGTTGCTGCCGAAATGACACGCCAATCGATTGTAGCCGCTATCAAGGATTCTGTTGTTATTGATTAAGGATGCACTATGTCAAATCGTATCGCCAGTGTGCAAATGACATCAACGCATGATGTGCAAGAAAATCTTGCCATGGCAAAAAAACTCATTGCAGAAGCAGTAGCAGAGGAAGCACGTTTGGTTGTGTTGCCAGAAATGTTTGCCATCATGGGGCTAGATCAAGTTGATAAAGTCAAACATCGTGAGCAGCCTGGTCAAGGACCAATTCAAGATTTTTTACGTACTGAAGCCGCGCGTCATGGTATTTGGCTAGTGGGTGGCACGATTCCTATTGCTGCCAAGCACAGCGCAGAAAAAGTGCGCGCAGCGTGTTTAGTGATTGATGATAAAGGCAATGAAGTGGCGCGCTATGACAAAGTACATTTGTTTGATGTGCAGTTGCGTGCTAGCCAAGAAGCGTATTCTGAATCACGGACAACAGAGCCGGGTGATCATGTGGTGGTAGTGCCAACGCCATTTGGACGTTTAGGCTTAGCCGTTTGTTATGATGTGCGCTTTCCAGAATTGTTTCGTCGGATGCATGCTCAGGATGTTGAAATTATTGCATTGCCAACGGCTTTTACATTTACAACGGGGGTGGCACATTGGGATATTTTAGTGAAAGCGCGCGCTATCGAAAATTTAGCGTATGTTGTTTCCGCCTGCCAGGTCGGTACGCATCCGAGTGGTCGTAAAACCTATGGCCATAGTATGATTGTGAATCCATGGGGTGATGTTAAAGCATCGTTACCGCAAGGTGTAGGTGTTATTGTGGCTGATATTAATCTCGACTATATGCATCAGATGCGGCAAGATTTCCCAGCGTTATCGCATAGGAAGTTGTGATGTTTATTGGTGGACAAAGCGCAGCGTGTCCACCGAATGTATTATAATTTCGATGATTTCGGTTTGAGAGAGGATAAGACGAGATCTTTCTGTAGTTTGACTAATAATTCGGTGCTTCTATTATCCTGCTGCAAAATTGGATTGGATAACACATCCGATATCATTTTAAATTTTTCTTCAGGTGTTTTTTCTTGACTAGCCAGTTCGTTGTATAATTTTATCATTGCATCGTTGCGATTTTTATTGGAAAAAAGCGTTGCATAGCTAGATAAACCTTGGAGATCCATGCGCCATTTTTTCTGAGATGTATAGGAAATTAACTTAGTCACGACATAATGAAAGAGCTCTGGATCATCCGTGGCGGGTGCTTTTTCGTCATCTGGGGTTTTTGTTTCTGCCAGGATTTCAGATAATCTTGTTTGCAGTTGCTCGGCTGATTTTATTTTGCCTTGCTGGGTTAATTCGTGTAATTGATTCAGATAATTTATTTTTTGTTCGATAGTCGTTTGTGGATTATCCCAAAGGTCGTTGCCTTGCAATAAACGATCACACTCACGCATATCTTGTGTTTTAGTAATCATTTTCCAGGTGAGCCGCGCTTGGTTGAGCGCCTCTTTCGCAGCAGTTTCTGAAATAATTTTTTTGGCATTAGAAAAATGTATGCGAGCAATGAATGCCAGCAGTTGATTACTGAGAATTTCGAAGTAAAATTCTCGCGTTGGGTATTGTGTTTTTAAGGTTGTAATTTTATTTAATGCTTTAGTTAGAATGCTTAGCCATTCTTGATGATCGGTAATATCCGCATGATTTTCTGGGATAGTTCGTAATAGAAAATCCATCAATTCAGCCGGATTTTTTTCAATGCAACTATCGGGTTGCTTTAAGAAGTCTCGCATTTTTTTAAGAAATGCTATGTGCTCTGGTTGATTCTTAAGTACCTTTAAGCTCTGTGATAATAAATTAGAATTTAACAAGAAAATAGGCGCTTTTTCTGCAAATGCTGCAAAAGCAGAAAAATTTTGAAAAGCATTAAGTTGTAATAATGACGGATAATTTTTGGCGACATATTTGTGACGAAGATTCGCAGTAAAAGTAGCTGGCGTTACTTTTTCGAGTAATTCAGTCATGATGTCGGGTCTTTCGCTGAAACATCTGAAAAAATAATGGAGCATAGGTTCGCTAGAGGTGGGTAGCGTTAATAGCTTATTGACAGCGTCATCACTACCTTTTTGTAAGAAGAGCAATGATAGCTTGCTGCTCATGGTTTGAAAAAGTAACGGCTGGTGTGTGCGTTGCTGTGTTGCTAATAATAGGCGATCAATCATTTTTTGCGGTAACGTACTAAATAGTTTAATCCAGCGGTTTTCTTCCCGTATAATATGATTTCGATTACATATGACGAGTGCTTTAAAAAATGCGAGTGACATTTTTTCTTCGGCGGGCGTTAATTTTTCATTTGAGTTGGGTAGTTGATAATCGGTGCTTTTTTCTTTTGAATAGCTTTCCCAATAGGTAAGTGCTGTAATAGCCGCATCCCATTGCCCCGCTTCCAATGCGGCTTGGACAATGTCAGTCATCTTTTCTACGGGTACGTGCCAGTTACTTCTTTTATGCAGGCCAATGAGTTCAGTCAAGCACCGCCACGCTTGATTTTTATAAGCCGCTGACAGTGCTATATCAGCTTCGTTTGCATTGAAGTAATCATTATCCGTGATTTTTATCATCACATCGACAGCATCTGCTTGCATGATGGCTGTTGTAAAGCTAGCGTCGCTGGCATTGTGTTCCCAGAAAAACTCATCATTTGGCGTGACAAATCTCTCAAAAATCGCTTGCATGACAGAGGCTTGTTGTTTTTTAGTGCCAAAATGAGAGGGAATAAGCTTCCATAGTTTTAGCATCGTGTCACGATTGCAAAATTGTAATAAAGCCACTAGCCAAACATCCGGGTCCGGCTTATTAAATACCATTTTGATAATTTCTTCACGAAACTTGGCGATACTTAAATTCATGTGTGGTAAGAATGAGCCAAGTGTTGATAATACGCGAGCGTCATTATTAGCCATTAGCGATAATATTAACGGAGTGCCTTCCAGTTCATCAGTAAGAAATCCTGCCATATGATTAGTGAGTGTTGTTTTGAATGGGAGATTGCCAGCCGCTTTTTGTTTGAATGCTTGTGCTGTTTCATGATTCATTTTGTAAAATGCAATATCTAGAAGCGTTCTATTCTCAGCAGTTTCTTTTGCACAGGCATTAATTGTATCGACATTGGCAGTAGTCAATAATGTATTTGCGACAGTAAAATCTTCTGCTTTGATGAGATACATGAAGAGCGTATGGCTTTGGCCTTTTAAATTTAAAATTTTATTGGCAATATCAGGCGGGCAGTTTTTAAAAATTTGTATAATTGCTTTTATCGTTTCTTTGTCTGATGTGCTTAATTGTTTTTGCTGAAAAAGACGGATAATGAACATCAATGATTCGATAAAATAGCTATCATCGCGTGCAAGCAATTCATTCAGTGGTTCGAGTGTTTTGATTTTTTCTCTGGCAAATGCTGCGGTATTGGCCAGTCTATTAATTTTTTTGAGAAGAGTAGACTGGTTTTCTTGCGCGGCTTGGATGAGCGCATTATTCATGGTGAAGCTAAAAGGAGGGTCTAGCAAATACGCTGTGCTTTCCCAAGCGTGTGTTAGTGCGGCAATATCAAGAGGAGATTGATTGCGCGAATTATTATTAATCATGTTTATGCCAGCGTTTTTAATTTTTTCTAACAGCGGTGTTTGATTTAAAGCGGCTGCAACATGCAAAAGTGTATTGTTATTTTTGGTGGTTGATTGACAAATTTGGGTAAATAGTGCGTTATTAGCATCAAGACGACTTAAGATCGGCTTCAGTAATTTTTCTAAAATGGGTTTATTATGTTTATTATCGAGATCAATGTTTAATTGTTGCCAGAATGTAACGAGATCAACAGGGCTGATAGCCTCTTGCAATGTTTGTTCATCAATGTTTTTTATTAAAAAGTAAAAGTCATCGGAATGTAAAGCGTTCGCAGCATCATTTAAAAAAACCTTTCCAGCCATATCGAGTGTAAATAATTTTTTTATAAATGCAAGGCGGATTTCTTCATTGGTTTCCTGGCGCAGTACATTGATGAGTTCTTTTAATAATTCGGGATACATCTCTTGTGAAGAATAATTTGTTAATAATGTGAGATCGCCATCTTTTTGTTTTTCATCGAGGAAATAGGTTCGTTTAAACTCATCTATAATATGTAAAACTAGCAGTTTTCGTACCGTTTTATTTTCAGAATTCGTCAATATAACATAGCTCAGCTTGATGCTGGCATTGGGAAAATCAAAACAGGTGATGCTACCAATCTTTTTTTCTTGTTTAGAATCTAAGTTAAGATAGCCGCTATTGGCTAAACGATGCAATAGCATGAGACGGAAGTTATATTCTAATTCAACGGTGCTTCTTTGTTTGAAGTCACCGAGTTGATTGTTGGCTTCTTCATCCCAATACCAAATTGAATCGGTCATAAATTCCAACGGTTCAGGGCCATAGGCCTCTAGTTTATTTTTGATAAGATCAATTTTATCGGGGGAGTAGTTTGGCCATGATTGAATGGTTTGAATGATTTCACTTTGCTGTAATAATAAATCAATCAAACGATCAGGTGTGAGCGATTTTTTTATGGCTGCAGGGAAAGCTTCGGCAATTTTGAATAAAGGCAAGCGAACATTTTCATTAGCCCAACGTGCAGCAGCTTCTTCTGCTGTCGCTGGAACAGTGGTGGCGTACTCATCGACAATTTTTTCAATCATCAAGGGTGAAGCAAAGTGATTTAGCTCGCTATTGACATAATGTGTTTCCATGCGTATGTCGAAGTCGTGGAATTCATTTTTTTGGCGCAGATCGCGAATTAATTCTAAACAAACTTGTGTGGCAATGATGCGGCGTGCCCCCATGAGTTTGATAGGAATATTTTCAGTTAATTGCAGATAAGCATTGGTGATATTGGTATGAATACCGGGTGCACAAACTGCCATGTCATGAATGAGCGTGCGCATGATATTTTTTTTGGTGTCTATCGGTGTATTTTTAGATTGTACAAGGTGAGTTATTTTCGCAAGTAGAGGAATTCCTTCATGATAGAGAGGAAAAGGCGCTGTTCCGGTAAAGTTATTAAATTGTGTGATGAATGAATCGATACAAGTTTGTAAAAAAGTGACGGCATTAACTGTTTGTAATCGAGTATTGATTTTATCTATTGGTATGTCAACTTGAATGTCTTCTTCTGCCGCCCACGTTGTCGCTACCCATTGTTTTAGTTTTTCGGCTAGTTTCTTGACGTTGGCATAAAATTCTTTACCCGAATATCCTGTTAAAAATGTATCTAATTTTGCTTTTTCCTTTGGCAAGACAAACCCACATTCTAATTCTTGTTCTGCAAATGCTAGATGAGCTTCGCCGTGCTTAGGTGTGTTGGCGAATGCATCCACCAGTTCATAGATAATGTCTTTTTTGATTCTGAGTGCAGGTGTTTCTTTTTTTAAATATTGATTGATGAGGGCTAACTTTTCTATGCCTTTTGTGAATAGCGTAAAGATTTCTTTGTTCTGATCGGGATTGCTGCCATTGTAGTTAAACAATGCGGCAAAACCATTCAGTGCTTGCTGTAGTTTCTGTCGAATGGGTATGGGCTCTTGATTGTTGTTTGATTGGGGTAGTGTATCTTCTTCTTGCCAATGCTGAGCAATCCATATTTTTAATTGTTCAATTAGTTTGGCCACACCTTTTTTAAATTTTTTACCATCCGAATTATCTTCATGCAGAAATTCAGGCAGAGTTGCAATAGAAGTGGGCAGGGGGAAATCTAGCGGTGCGACCGCCTGTTTTTTTTCAGGAATTTTGAAGAATTCCTGCGTGAAGCGTGAGTCAAATTGTATCTGGCGTTCTGGCATAAGGTCCCTCGAGCCAAGCGACTCTCTTGATAACTTATATTATAGCAACTAGCGTTCTTTTCTTTTTAAATCTTGATTATTCATGGGGTTAGGTTCACGGCAATCGTATTGAGTATTCCGAAGAATTGTACCTTTTGCAAGTTAGATACGTGTCACCCCGCAAAATTTTCGTCCACTTGTTTTGAGAAAAACATAGAAAATACACGAAAATTTGTGCGGGGTCTGGTTTGTGGCATAGAGATGAACACGATTTTTTTCAAATCTTGCACCGGGCCCCGCACAAAAACGCGAATTGGGTTCTGTTTTCTTACAAGATTTGAGAGCGCGTTTTTTGCGGGGTGACAAGGCCATCGAGTAAACTGAAATGCAAGTAATTTTCAATGCAATCGCCTTGGGGTGAAGGTGCTATACTTGCTTGCCGATTCAACCGTGAAATTTCTTTTATTGTGTGATTGATTTAATTAGAATTTCATTCTACCGCTAATCAAAGGATTGCCATATGGAAATTAACCGCCCAGAAAAGAAATTATTATTACGTTGGTGCGGCTGGTTTTTATTGGGGAATATAGTCTTACTGTGGTTAATCAGTCTGAAATATACGACCGTCTCTTCTTTAGGAGTATCGGAGTATCTGACCGCAAAAGGGACGTTGGAAATCAATTGTTATCTTTTAGTAACCTATCTTAGTCATTTGGCGTTATTGGCGTGTTTGCCCGGTATTATTCTTGTTCCTCTTATTGGCTGTTCTCTCTCTCGGCGTTATGTGTTTACTGTTGCAATTGCATTATCGACTTTTTTAGCGTGTGTGATATTTATTGATGCGACTGTCTACGTTCTTTATCATTTCCACGTAAATGGTGTCGTCTTTAATCTGGTAGTACAGGGTTTACATGAACAATTATTTGGTTTTTCAAGTTATGAATATGCATTAATTATTAGTTTAGTGGCCGGCTTCATGTTAGTTGAGTGCCTGTTAGCCTATTGGCTTTGGTCAGGCGTTGTGATGCCGCACAAATTACTAGGCATGGGAAAATGGTTTGTTCTGTCGCTGGGTATTTGTTTATATCTTTCTTATGCAACTATTGTGTTCAGTTCGTCTTATGAAATAAATCGTTTTTTTATAGATAATGCACGATTCTTACCTTTTTATCACGAAATGCTAGGCGCTCTATTGCCACAGCGTAATGGATTACTGGCAATCGAACGGTTGCAAGAAAAAAAATTCGTACAGCCCGATCAAATAAGAAAAAAATTGCAATATCCTCTTCAGCAAGGCTTGCGTTGTCATGTTACGAAGAAACCAAAAAATCTTGTCATCATTGTGATTGATACGTGGCGATTTGATATGTTAAATCCTCTTGTCACGCCCAATGTATTTCAATTTTCTAAGCGGGCTTGGGTATTCAACCAGCATGTCAGTGGTGGTAATTCAACCGGGCCAGGTATTTTTTCATTGTTTTATGGATTACCACCAACGTATTGGTCATCCATGGAGGCACAGCATCAAGGTCCCGTGTTATTACAAACACTTCTGCAGCAGCATTATCAGATGGGAATATTTCCAAGTGCAACGTTGGCATTGCCAGCGTTTAATAAAACCGTTTTTGCTGATTTGAAAAAATATAATTTAGTCGGGGAGGGGGATTCACCGTATTCGCGTGATTTAAGCGTGACAAAACGATTTCGTGAATTTTTAACAACGGCTAAAAAAAGCCGGCAGCCATTTTTTAGTTTTTTATTTTATGATGCATCGCATACCTATTGTGCGTTTGATGGCTTTGCCCCATTTAAGCCAGTTATAAAAGATTGTGATCGTTTTGCTTTAACTTCCACAACGAAAATTGCGCCTTTTTATAATCGCTATAAAAACGCCGTGTATTTTGTGGATCAACAAGTTCAAGCAGACATCGCTGCTTTGGAGCAGAATCATTTATTGGATGATACGGTCATTCTGATAACAGGGGATCATGGCGAAGAATTCAATGATAATCATTTAACTTATTGGGGACATGGAAGTAATTTTACCCGTTACCAAATACAAACACCGTTAATTGTGTATTGGCCAGGCGCGGCACCGCGTGTGATTCATTATCCCACCAGCCATTTTGATATAGCACCGATGTTGATGCAAAATCTCCTTGGCTGTGCGGTTAATCCCAGTAATTATGCCGTAGGTAAAAGCTTATTGGATAAAAATCCTCGCCCTTATTGGACAGTAGGAAGTTATATTGATTTTGGTGTCGTTGAACCGGATAGGATCACGACCATTTTCCCTGTGGGTAATTATGAAATTGATCATCAAGATGGTACGCCAATACGGGATGCAAAATTGAATCTCACGGTGATGCAGCAAGTTTTTCATGATATGCAGCGATTTTATCAACGGTAATCATTCTAAGAAGATGTTTTGCTAACGTTTAGCTGGCTGTATGTCGTGACGCTCCCTGACGGTCGCGGCTCGGTAACAGCCAGCTAAACTTTTAAGATTTTTTTGGTTTCGCTGCGTTTGCTGAATCCGTAAGACTCGGCGCTGGTGTTGACTTACCCGATTGCGATAAAAAATTTCTGTCTGAGAGTTTGCTATCACTAGTAAACGGTAAGATGGTTGCTGAAATGAGTGCCATTAACTTGCTGGTATTCTGCGTTATTTCAGTCTCAGAGCGAATTTGTTTGAGTAGATAATGCGGTGGGGAAAATATGAGTAATTTATCAAATTTATAGTCTTGTAGTTTTTTTAAAAGCTGGTGTTCTTCTTTCGATGTGATTTGTTTTGATCCATGTAAAGCACGTTGAACAATATCATCAATCCAATAATAGTTATCTCTTACATTCAACCATTCGGCCACACTATGCTGGGGTTGTGCCTTTTGATCTTGAAGTGGTGTGCCTGCATGAGGAGAGGATACCAGTTTTTTGCATTGCTGATACATTTCCCCTTCCTGTGGCGGTAGCATTTTACGCTCGAAATTAGCCTGCTCGATTATCTGAGAGAGTTCTTGAAAAATGCTACGAACACGAGTCACATCATTTTCTTCTTTAAATATTGCCATGATATTGAGCCAGAATGTGAGTTTTTCGCGTTGCCAATCTTTATTAGCCATGAAGGTTGATAAATCTGTTTGAACAATTTTTCCAATAAAATCTGGATTTTCTTTTTTAAGTGCAATGACACAATTTTCATAGGGTAGTTTCTTGGGTGTTTCAAGAAATAATTTTTCTTGTGCATGTTTAATGTATGTTTCCATGTGCTTTCGGAAGAATGCACTATTTCTATCGAGTAGCTTTTCAATGTAAATTAATAACCACCCGGATTTATCGGCGCTTATCTGATTTTTTGTAAAAAAGTCTTTGTGGTTTTTTTCCCACGTTTTGGTCACAGCGCCCAAGAGTAGTTGTGAAGCATAACCATATACAACAGATGCTATTATGTCGGCTAATTTGGCTGGGTCGTTCTGGTAATGCCTTTGTAATTTCTGCAAACTTAATAAATTGATTATCTCTGGTTGCAACTCGCCTTGTTCGTTTAATAATTCTGTTAAGCTAACGGAGAGAACATCTGCTGTAAATAATTCAATTTTCTGCAATGTGTTTTTGTCAATGTCGATATGGTCAACTGAAAAGGCAACTTGTCCTGTTAATAGTAATTGATGATAGCTTGCGACCAGTCTGTTGTTGTCTTGAGGTAAGCAAAGCGGTGGCTCATGGTCAATAGGGAAGCCATTAAAAAGGCGACATAACATCGTTAGCTGATCAGCATCTTCACATAAGTGGCGGCATGCACAGCGAGGATCTTTTTTTTGAGGGGATATAGCCGACTCAGCGGTAGGTAGCTGATAACCTTGGAAGTATGATTGTAAATAGGTGAGAAAAGCGGGCATATTAGAAACCATTTAATAGGTTAATGCCTTAATTATAGCATTGTTAACCAGTTCGTTAGGGTTGTTCTATAATTTATCTTTTTAAATCAATAGGATAAATAATTGAGAGGATGTGCTAAGCCAGAAATAGTACAGAAAGCTTCCCTGTGAGTTAAACAGATTGGTGAATAAGCACTATCCTGAATTGGGTTTTGATTTGCGTGGTGAGTGCTATGGTTGGATGATGATATGGCATGTTTATACTGCGATGGGTAAAGATTTTTTTGCAGAAATACATAAAATCAAATTAGCTATACAAGCGGGTAAAAAACTTCATGAAGAGCAATTAGCACTATTAAGAAACATTCATCATGCCCAAAACAACCAAGTGGATTCAATACGCATTGAATTTGAGGGATTTGTTCATCAAGTTGATCGAGGCAGAATGGATACATTTGCGATCGTACACGATAAGCATTATGCGTCTAACATGGAGATTGTTGCTAAAAATGCTGTTCAGAAGGCGCTAGCGAATCCAGGTGAATTAATTAAGTTAACGCCAGGCACGCCAACATCGAGTCATGCGATTGGCATGATGGCGTTAGAGCAACATGGTAAAGTAGTTATTAAATATTTTGATTCAAATGGTAGCGAAGCGACTTTTATTGATCCCATGGCCGCTGCTATGAGTGCTGCAAATTTACTTTGTTTTGGTTACGCACAGCATTTTAAACGATATAAGTTAGGCAGTAATTTTCATAATTTTTCAATTACGATATTTAAGTCGCAGCGGTTGCAACAACAATGCTCACCGCTACAATCTTCTGATATCGTTATTGAGTTATACCAGCCAAGCGTGGGGCTATCTTCATTCAACTTGATACGGCGTGTCGGGTTTTAAGCTTGTATTCTACGATAAGCACTAGCATCTTCCACGGTAGGTTGATGATCACGAATATTTTGCAAAATAGTTTGGCGTAAATAGTTGGCAGACGGATTGTCGTAAGATGCTTTTACTTCCATCACGGTGACTGCTGCATTGTAAGCAGCAAAAGGTACGAGTGCACCCCAAAATAAAATAGTATCAACACCCCAGTCGTTCACAGTGACGCGATAATCAAATAAATCAAATCGCGTATTAAATACTTGTGCTAAGTTAGCTTCACCGAAATGACCAAAGAAATGCATGATGCCACAGAAAACGCTAAAAGAGTATTTTTCGATTCCGCTTTCACTTTTGTTATAAATAGCCATTAGAGCCGTGTGCAAGGCTGCTGTCTCATTACCATCGAGTTTTTCCCAGTCTTGGTTACTAATACCCGTGTCTTTAAAGAAATTCATTCGATCAGTAATGGGTAGCGCATTAAGCGCATTGTAAATTAAGGTTGCTGATCCTTTGACAGCGATATCGTGTTCTTTCTTTTCTTGAGCAGTTAATTCAGCAGATTCGTATTGATTGAGATTCCTGTTGACTCGAAATAGCGACGCTAGCACAACCGCTATAGCAGTAAAGCTAGCAGGGGTTTTACCAAGGATAAAGCTATCGCTAGAGACTCTGAAGATATTCATCAGACTAAAAAAAGTCCCTGTTAAACTGCCGGCCACCAGGCCACGTGTTTCACGAAAAGCAGCTAAGGGGTTGGCGCGTTCTAGAAATTTTCTTGCTCCAGCTAGCATAGAAACACCCTCATTTTGAATTTATATTGACCGACATGGCGATGATAAGATCGTATTTTATACAATTATTGACAATATATCTATAAAAACTCTCGATATGTCAGTAATTAAAATAATTTTTCGCCATTGGGCACGGCAGGTTCTGCCGTAATTAAACACACAGCCCCAGTTTCATCTGGAAACCCGACTAATAAAAATTCGGATGTAAACCCCGCGATGTTTTTAGGCTCGAGATTGATGCAGCCAACGACTAATTTCCCTAGTAAATTCTCTGGGTTGTAATGCACAGTTACTTGTGCTGAAGTTTGTTTAATGCCGATTTTATCGCCGAAATTGACCCAGACTTTGTAAGCCGGTTTTTTGGCGCGAGGAAATTCTTCGACTTTGACGATAGTGCCAGATCGAAAGTCTACTTTGCTGAAGTCATCATAGTTTATGAGCATGTTGTCTCTTTATTTTGAAATGAATAATCGGGATTGGAAGAGTGCAAAATTATAATCTTCTTGTGCTTGTAGTTTCAACTGAAAATAAATAAGGTGCGGTGGATACACAGCACTCTGAGAGATCCCCGCAAATTACAGAGCCGCGCGTCAGCAAGCGTCACTGGACTTGATGTGTCGTGACGCTTGCTGACGCGCGTGGCTCGGAAAAAACAATAGCCATGCCCAGAAAAATTCTTGGGGATACCTCAGAGTCCATCAGGAAACTATTTCCACCGCGGTTTCTTTTCTACTTCGGGTAAGGCTGTCGTTTTACCTGTAGGTATTTTTTTCTGTGATGACGATTTTTGAAAAACAGTTCCATTGGTTTGGATGGGTGGCAAAACTCTCGGTTTTTTAAGCGGTTTTTCGGTGGGTGGTTTGGGTGTTGGCGTTGTAGTATGGGTGCTACGAAGCTTGTTTTTCTGAGTAAATAAATCATGTCTGCCGCGAGGCGCTGTATTTTGTGCGGGTTGAGTTGGTGTAGGTTGAGAGGCTTTGGTTTTTTCAAGAATATGAAAACTTTCTTGATCGCTTAATGGCAATAAATAGCTGCCAACAATCGGAATCAAATCATCAATTAAGACTTGATCCAAGTGAGAAAAAATAATTTGTATCTCCGCTTTTTCCCAGGCAACTGCTTCGTTGTAGCCTAAATTCTCAGTGCGCATCAGGTGATTGATTTTTTTAGCTTGAGTAGCAAGTTTTGAAATGTCATACGATAGTAACGGTTTGAGTTTGTTGTCGTTTTCATCTTCCGGTTTTATTTTTGCGTTCTGTAATTCTGTCATAAGTTTATTTCGAAAGTTTTCATCATCGATAAAAGCTAAATGCCGTAAAGCAATTTTTTCATTATTGAAGGCACCTGCTAAATAAGGCAATATCTCGTTTAACGCCACGCCGTATTTTGTGCAATATGTAACAACCTCAGGGATGTGTTCCATAAGCGCATACATTTTTGCGATTTCAGTCGCATTCGCATTATATTTTGTGCGGTATTCTTCGACATACGTGTTGTGTCCTGAGGCGGCAAAACCTTTAGCTATTTCTGTCGCATTTTCTGCTGTGCGATATTTTTCTGCTTTTTTGAAGCGCCCAGCAATAGCATGTCCATAACCAATATGCGTTTGATTAACATTGGGGTCACTGGAATATCTTGCAATCTCATCTTGATTATTTGCAATTGCATGGCCGATAACAATTAGATAGGATTTTTCATCTCTGGCGTTGTAAAAATAGTTTGCTTCATTGTGATAGCCGGTGCTTGCAGAAGCCATGCCTACCCTGTAGGTGTCAATTTTTGTTTTGTATAGGCCAATATATTTTTTGATACGTTTTTGGTTATTAATATAAGCATAGCCCTCAGCCACACTTGTCGGTTCTGCATCATGATAGGTAATGTAAGCTTGTGCTTTCGCATGATGTTTTCCCATTGCGAAGCCGGTGGCTATTTCATTTGCGCAAACACCATAATGAGAGTGATATAATTGTACTTCATTATCATCACCACCGATTGCAAAGCCTTTTGCTACTTTCTCAATATTGACACCCAGATTAACTAATAGCGCAACGGCTTCTTTATCGCCTTCACGCGCTAATTTCATGGCAGGTGTATAGATTGCTGAAGTATCTAAAACATCTAAGCAAAACCCAGCATCATGCATTTTTTTTAGCAGTGTTTTATTGCCCTGTTTTGCAAGCCAATAAACTTGATCAAATAATTTTATTTCTTGCTCTGGCATGATAGGTCCTTGTTGGCATTCGCTACCTATTAAGTGTAGGTGAGGATGCTTAAAACGCAATTTTTAGATAGTATTCGGTGAAATTTTTTTATAAGTTACATGAGGTTATTTTATTTTCCCACTGCTCGGCCAGTTCATGAATTCTGCACTATACTGAATGTAATAGTTAAATTGAATAATTCTGAAGGTGTTCTATGCAGCGTAATGACGATAAGAAACCACCCCAAGGTCGTGCGGGTAAGCGCTTAGCAGAGCCGTCTACAACTCGGCGAACACAGCAAGTTGGCGTAGTGGAAGATAGAACAGGGTCAGGTTTAACAACACATAGAGAGATTTTTACAGTATCTGATCGCCATGGAGCAGGTAGCCTTCAGTCTAGATCGATAATCGATATGCCGGATGTAGAGCAAGGCCATTATGCTAAAAAAATTGTTGTTGATCCTCAGTTAATGACCTTTAGTAATGTTGATTACTCTCAATCTCAGAGCCTAGCGGTAAAACAAGCTGTGGAAACAGCCAATCATCAAGTGTCTTCCGCAATAAACGATATGGTAAAAGTGAGAGAACAGAATTTACAAGAAGTTAATGCATTTGCAGAGAATGCGCGGCTGAGTAAGCAGCATCATTCGATCGAAACAATAAAAGATTTTAAATTAAACGTAGATCTCACTGATTGTAGATCAAATGTATATGTTGATTTTGACAACCAAGGTACGCGAAGCACACTACATACTGTTTTAGATAATTGGCCCCAAAAAAATAATAATGTGGCTATTGCAATGAAAATAAATTCACCTGCTGATGCAGAAGATGCGCAGATATTGTGTGAAGTTTTGCAATCCTGTGGTCCTAAACTAAAGTTAGATATTGTGCAGCCAAGCGCTCATCACACTCAAGGTATCGTTGCTTTGGCAAAAGAATTCATGAAGCCTGAAAATCGGCAGTTGGTTTCTCAATTATTAACTAGCAGAGAACCATCGCGAAATTTTGCTGATCAAATTGAAATGGCATTGCATATGGGACAAGGTGATTTGTTTGCATATGTTGGATCTAGACTATATGGTGACTTACAAAAGATACATTCTGTTGGTTTGCCAAGTCTCTCATCCGGTGTAACTTCGCCATCACCTTCTCAAGTGTCGACTGAATTGAATTCGCCCCAGTCATCCGCACCAGCAAGTGAATTGAGTTCGCGATCCTCTACGCCATCATCTGTAGTACCACCCATTTCAGGATTTAACTCGGCAAAAATTGCAGTTGGTTTAGGTGGGAATCTTGCTGCAGCAACGGTGATGCTACAGCTTGCTCAGCAAACGAAAAAAGATGCGTTATTGTCGCACTCTTCAGATGTCACTCCTTCTCAAAGTCCCAGTTTATCCCCTGTTTCTGCACGTCCTCCACTGCAGCCCACAAGACCTTCCTATGCTGCCGGTACAAAGTCAGCCACTATGAGATCAGTTGATCAATCTCTTGAAAGTAGTCGTCGGCTTGTTGATAAAATTGAGAACAGAGAGAAGGATCTGCAGCATGGGGGCGGTACACGTAGAAAGCCCTAGGTTCTGAGTTTTTATTAGAGCGCTGGTTGCAAATACGTCTCCTTGCTCCTCCAGCTCCACCTGCTACAATACCTCTCTTATTCCCTCTTTTTCAGGATATTGATAATACATGACAGTCGTTCGCACCCGTTTTGCCCCCAGTCCAACCGGATATTTACACGTAGGCGGTGCCCGTACCGCACTTTATTGCTGGTTATATGCGCATAAAATGCAAGGTACATTTATATTGCGGGTCGAGGACACCGATCTTGAGCGTTCCACACCGGAATCTGTGCAGGCTATTTTAGATGGGATGAATTGGCTGAATCTTAACTTTGATGAAGGTCCGTTTTATCAAACACACCGTTTTGATCGTTACCATGCGGTAGCAGAGCAATTACTCAATGAGGGCAAAGCCTATCGTTGTTATTGTTCCAAAGAACGCTTAGAAGAATTGCGTAACAAGCAAATGACCAATAAAGAAAAACCTCGCTACGACGGCTTGTGCCGTGATCGTCAAGCAGTAGGCGAGGGTAGTTATGTATTGCGTTTTCGTAATCCTACTGATGGCAATGTCCACTTTGATGATTTGATTCGCGGACCACTGACGTTTAGTAATGTCGAATTAGATGATTTGATTATCATGCGCAGTGATGGCAGCCCCACGTATAATTTTACTGTCGTTGTGGATGATTGGGATATGCAAATTACGCATGTTATTCGTGGTGATGATCATATTAACAATACGCCGCGTCAAATTAATATTTTACGTGCGTTAGGCGCAACACCGCCGTTGTATGCGCATGTACCCATGATTTTAGGTAGTGACGGTAAGCGATTATCTAAACGTCATGGTGCAGTGAGCGTGATGCAGTATCGTGAAGAAGGTTTTCTCCCAGAAGCATTATTGAATTACTTGGTGCGATTAGGATGGTCGCATGGCGATCAAGAAATTTTTTCGATGGATGAGTTGGTCAACTTATTTGATATTCCGCATATCAATCGCGCACCTGCTGCATTTAATAATGAAAAATTATTATGGCTGAATCAGCACTACATTAAAACCAGCGACCCAGCACATGTTGCCGAAGAATTAGCGTGGCATATGGAAAAAATGGGCGTTGATATTAGCCAAGGCCCTGCTTTAACGGATCTTATCAAAGCCCAAGCAGAGCGCTCGAAAACCTTGCGTGAAATGGCAGAAAAAAGCCGCTATTTTTATCAGCATGCTGAATATGATGTTGACGCTGTCGCGCAGCATTTGACGATAGAGGCCGCACCTGCATTGACAGCTATACGTGATGATTTAACTACGTTGGCAGACTGGTCGAAAGAGGCGATTCATCAAGTGATTACCCAGGTGGCCGAAAAGTTAGCACTAAAGTTGGGAAAAATTGCTCAGCCCGTGCGAGTTGCTGTAACGGGTAATACGATTTCGCCATCGATTGATTTGACGTTGCAATTATTAGGACGTGCGCGTACTGTAGAACGATTAACGACCGCGATTGGATTGTGTGGAAAGGAGAAAGTGAACTAGCGTCAACCTTAAACTATGGAGGGTGTTGGAATGAATCCAAGGGGTAGGAAAAGAAAAGAGTTTCAAAGTGCAGATGAAGTATTTGGCCAGGAGGTAGATGAGGCGCAGGATCTGGAGGATAGACAAGGTAAGAAAATAAAGCTGGACGATGAACTGAATGATTGGGAATTGGAATTTTCTGAGTCAGATGAGTCAGATGATTCAGATGATGAATTTATTCAAGTAGCGGCTGGGGTCAGTGAGTCCTCACCTCAACAGTCGCCAATAGCTCGTGTCTCAGTTGATCCCTTGGTAGAATTGCAAGACGAGGTCAGCTCTCTGAGCCACGTTTCTTCTGCTTCATCTGCGGTTGTTATGCCTCGTCCTCGTTCATCTGTCCTTATTAGTTCTTTAGAGGAAGAAGTCGGTCTTGATAACGATCTCCCGGATGTATCTGTACTCCAGCTTAATTCGCCTGCTCAACAAGAAGCGCTAGTGGGCGGCATTCTGGATGATGTTAGTAACAAGATGTGTGAATTAGCTACAAAGTTGAAATCCAGACCAGGAGCCCTAAAGCGAATCTCGTCCGGTGGTGTGCTGGAGCCGATAGATGATGAACAGAAGAGTGGGTCAGAGGAGAGCTTCTTACCTTTCGTATCTGCAGCACCTTTAGCCGATGCCGATGTGGGTTCTCATTCAGAAGAGGCAGGCAATAATCCTCTTAGCCATTCGGCGTTACCTGTGCGACCTTTGGTGAAAGCAAGTGTTGTGGAAACCAAGGATCCTACGATAGCTTATATGCTGAGCCAGCGGCGACCCTATCTAGATTTCTTATCTCCTCCTGCATCGCCACTGGCATCGCCGGACTCGTCTTCACCCTTGTTCGGAGGGTTTTTCCGCAATAGTCGATTACCGAGTTTTTTCCGTAATTGCTTTGCCCCTAGCCCGCAGCCCACATCACCGGTGAGTGATAATGAACCAGTGAGTGCTGCGACCGATGACGTCGCTGCTATGCTGCGATTAGTACATGGGCCGTAGTGATAATTAGTTACGGGAAAACATAAAAAAATCGGATCCTTGGGTTGACAAACTAGGCCGACCTGCCTAGAATCGCTGCTCTATTGTGAGGGTTAGATACTCACAGTAAGTGAGACTGAAGCACCCACTTTTTGGGGCTATAGCTCAGCTGGGAGAGCGCTTGCATGGCATGCAAGAGGTCGGCGGTTCGATCCCGCCTAGCTCCACCAACAGAGGGTGAAAGCTCGCTTGCCCAGAACGTAAAACCTACCTATGTCCCCATCGTCTAGAGGCCTAGGACATCGCCCTTTCACGGCGGTAACAGGGGTTCGAATCCCCTTGGGGACGCCAAGTTTTTCTAATAACTTGGCGTATAAATCCGATTCTGCTTTTCTTTTTTACTCCCGCAACTCACTGTATGTACTTATATTATCCATAATCGTGCTTGATGATCTATTATGGATCGATGTATAATTAATTTACATTTATTGTTTAATAACGTAAGGATAATCCTATGTCATTAACAATTTCAGGCGTTGGCTACACAGCATATTATCAAGTAAAGGATACACAGCATAAGATTGATACGACCCAATGGGTGGGTAATCAGACAGGTGTACAGACAACGTTAACAGGGCAAGCATTGCGTCTTGCTCGAAAAGATGTGGTTGTCGTGAGTGCAGCGACTTATTTCCTACAGCAGACTACGAAGGTTAACCCAACAACAAGCGTTGTTGCACCAGAAGACTTGACGATGAGTAATGGAGCGCGAATTGTTGTTAGAACGCCTGCGAAAAAAAATGTTTAATAGTCAGTAGTCCGTACGGAGCACAACGTACGGATTACACGCTAAGGAATAGCTGCCACGTTACCATAATTTTTCATTTCGTTGCCATAAAACTGCCATAACTGCTGATTCAAATTTTTCACCGGTGAATTTTGTGCGAATGTACTTTGCAAGTCAGTCGTCCATTTTTTTGTTTTGATATTCACTAAAACGGCGTAGGGTGGTGCAGTGTAACGTTCAAATCTGATTTGATGATTGGGTAGTTGAATTGCTTTATAGCGATCAGTAGTTGGATAATAGGCGAGTAACCAGTCGCCGAATAGGATGGCGCGTTGCTTGTTAGCAATAATCGCTTTTTCTGCTAGCGGCGCAAAATGCACTAAATCATCGGTTGGATCCACTTCGAATAAACTTAAGTTAGTTAAAGCCACTTTATTTGCATTAAATTCATTTTTTTCGATTTCATCCGTACTGTAATTGCTTTCTAAAAAAATCGGATGCGTGTTTATTACCTGTAAACTAGGATTTAAGAGATAGGGTTTTAACGAGCTGCCTTCACTGTTGGCGAGTGATGGCAGATGTAGCAAATCCAGTATCGTGGGGGTGATGTCTAACATGCTGTTACGATCAGCAACAAGATGCGGAATATTTTTTTCACGAAGACCATATAGTTTGAAAGCAAGAAGAGAATGATATTGTTTTAAGCTCAGTACATCATTGCCATAACCATACGATGTATCAATGCCATACAGATCGGGATTTTGGGCAGAAGTAGCTGTCAGTATTGTAGAGTAAGCCGTATCCGTATTATTATTTGATAACGTATCAAGAAAAATAGTTTTTGCTTCATTTGTATCTGAGCTTGATTTTTGCTTATCAAACACCAAGTTAATGTTATAGCGTGACCGTTTGAGTGGAATATTCGTTTTGTCACCTTGATAAAATTTTTCTGCAACAATACGATCCCCGGGAATTTGTAACGCAATACCGTGATCAGAGACTAAAACAAAAATCGCATGCTGTAGTAAGCCTTGTTGATCCAGTATAGCCATAAAATCATTTAAGAGTTGATCGCCTCGTATTACCGTTTGTTTGTAGGCAGCAATTCCAGAGATTGATGAAGGTTGGTGATCATTAAACCAATAAAATGGCCAAGCTGTAATATTGAAATGCGCTGCCAGAAAAATAGGTTTTTGGGTGTTTTGCTGCAGAGTTTTGGTGATCAATGCTAAAAAGTTATCGGGATCATATGTGGCAGCTGATGCATGATTAGCATGATTATAAGGGAATAACCATTTGCCAAGATAAGTGGGAATCATCAAATTCGACAGCGGAAAATCATTGATCGCACTCAGAATGAAATCCGTTGCATTACCTGGCGGTCCAATCAATTGATCAAAACCAAATAGCGCATTATTCACATTGCTAAAACGATTATCATCTGAGGCATAAATCGTTGTATAGCCAGCTTGTTGTAAAATTTTAGGGAGCGTTTCTGTTGCATTGACAGAATGAATATTAATCATATCTTCGCGTGCATGATTATGCACGGGGTGGATGCCAGTTAACATGCTCAGCCATGCTGGAAACGTTCTTGCTAAGGGTGTGTAAGCATTAGAAAATACAGTCGCCGCTTGTAAAAATCTATCGAAATGCGGTGTGGGTTGACGGTTTTGATCAAAGAAAGTGAGGAAGTCAGGTCGTACGGCATCAAAACCAATCACAAAAATATTTGGTTTATCCATTGTCGCGGCTGATGCAAAATGAGAGTTTGGTAGGCGTGCTATATTAGTAGCAACGACAAAAAAGACAATCAAGCCAGTTGTGATGCTATCACGCAAAGCTAATTGTCGTTGACATAAATTTGTAAATAACACAGTGGTAGCAAAGCCGATTGCAATAAAGCAGATAGCACTTGCACACACTAAAATGGCATAAAGCTGTGATGTATTTTGTGCATCATGCAGTAAATCGTGGTTAAGTAGCGTGGCAAAGAATGAATGTGGAGCATAATAAGCATTGGCTGTGATGATGGCAGTGTAGCTTGCAAAACATAAAATGTAAGTTAAAAAGTGATTCTGATTGGGTGTCAGTGATAGTGTTTTTGAAATGGTGATAACGGTATACCAAATACTATAAATATATAACGCATATAATAAACATTGCGTAAAAATAAATTGTAATATTGCTGTGCTTTCTCTTATGGATAAATGCAATGTATTTTTTATTGCGGTAAAAACGATACCATCGATGTCAACGGCAAAATGCATAACGACAAAGAGTATTTGGGCAAGTACAAATAAAGCTGTTAAAGTCATGATGATTGTTAGTGTGCGAGTCCTTTCTTGCATGATGATATCCTCCATGTAGTAAGTAGCCTGATTACGCTGGTCGCCTTACCGAGCCGCGCGCGGCTCGGAAAAGACAATAGCCATGCCCAGAAAAAATTCGTGGGGATACTTCGGAGTGTAGCGTGTCTACCCTACGGCTCTCTCATAAGTGAGAGAGCCTCATGGGGTATTTTGTTATGCAACTGCGCTGGTTGTTACGTTGATATTGGCAAGCTTATCCAACACATGTTGTGGCAAGTTGAATGCGCTAACATGAATTTCTGGATTGTAGTACTTGGTTTGGAATGGGTTCGCATTAAAACGTGCGCGAATGGTTTCAACAGGTAATTTGCGATACGCTTCATTGTCAGTTGCCCAGGCGAGAGTCATGAAACCACCGACATAAGTAGGTACACCCGCGAGATAAAACCAAGGGCTCTTATATAAACTGCTTAAGCGGCGATAAGTACCTTCAAATTCCCATTCTTGCAAGAAAGACGCACCGTTTTGGCTAGCCACAATGCCGCCTTCATTCAGGCAACGCTTCGCTGCACTGTAGAAATCATCCGTAAATAAAATTTCGCCCGGGCCAATTGGATCTGTGGAGTCAGTAATGATGACATCGAATTTTTCTTTGCAGTCACGGACGAAGTCCATGCCATCAGCAATTACTAAGTTTAGACGCGGATCTTCGAAGGCGCCATTCGAAATAGAAGGTAAAAATTGTTTGCTCATCTCAACAACAGCGGCATCAATTTCAATCATGGTGACGTGTTCAACGCTTTTATGTTTTAACACTTCACGTAAAATACCACCATCACCACCGCCAATAATTAACACCCGCTTTGCTTTGCCATGTGCTAAAACAGGAACGTGTACCATCATTTCATGGTAAATGCATTCATCACGTGTTGTTGTTTGAATTACGCCATCCAATGCCATCACGCGGCCGAATTGGCTATTTTCAAAGATTACCAAATGTTGGTGTGTGGTTTGATTTTCAAATAAAACGTTATCGATCTTAAAACGTTGACCGTAATTTTCGAATAGGGTTTCGTTATACCATTTCTCGCTCATAAAGTGCTCCCCGCATTTGTTCGTTGACATAGATATTTTTTGGGTTGAATGCTTTTTGCAGAACAGCCAATGATTTATTGGGTTCCGATTCGCCACACATAAAAACATCTAATGCTGCATATTGCCGTTCTGGCCAAGAATGAATACTAATATGTGATTCAGCCAATACCGCCACACCACTAATACCGCCATTGGGCGTAAAATGATGTAAATGAATATGCAATAAAGTGGCGCCGCAAATTTCCACAGCGTCTCGCATGGCTTTTTCAACAATCTCAAGGTTGTCGAGGTTTTCGGCTTCCCAAAGATCAATAATTAAATGTCTCCCAGCATACTTAATGCCGTGATGTTCAATGAAGTGATCTTTATTGACTTCAGATACCGAATGGGTCGTGAGATTGAGAGCCGTGTGTTTGAGCGTTTCAACTGTGTTCTCAGCGTAATTTTCGACGACGTCCTGATGGGGTACAATATTGAGCTTGTTTATGGCGACACCCTCCTCAACTGATGGTTTAATTGGACGGGAATTTTTATCACGTTCATTTCTAAAGCACAAGATTTTTTATTTATTTAAAGAACAATTTGATTAATTATTGATCATAAAGTCGCATTCTGGCGATGAGTGTATTTTGCTCAAAAATGATTTTAACCACTCAGCCATTGATATTGACTTCGCACCATGCCATCGCTGGCGCCAGGTTCTATGTTAAACCAATGCATGAGAGAGGGTTTCACATCCATCTGTGTTGCGTGACCTTCTTCTAGTGAGCCGCGTCTCAATAAGCTTATGTGCTGGCCAAAGGTGGAAATAACAAAGGGTACTACTTCATCCTCCAGCAAGGCATCACTATGATCGCGCCCATGGCCACCATGATCTGCCGTGATGATGACGAGCCAAACTTCATTGGATTTCTCAACACGGTGTTTTAATGCCGCAACCAGTTCAGCAATGCTGGAATCTACATTAGCGATGGCTTTCAAATAGTCTGGATTTGAACTAAAAGTATGACGATGGCCAGCCTCATCAATGGTGTCGTAGACACCCATGATAACATCAGGTGAGTGCTCGCCATCCATGTTAATTAAATTGCTCAGCCACGTTGTTAGTTGCTTATCTCTGTCTTCATCATCACCGTTAAAACTTTGGCGATAATCGGCATTACAACTCGTGTTTGCATCAGCTGCGACACTGGACTGTTGGTGAATAATATCTTCACCGCATTCATAATCTAGAATGCCTGGCGTGACTTGTCCATCATCAATGGAACTT
Organism: Gammaproteobacteria bacterium; assembly: GCA_013286085.1. GTDB lineage: Bacteria > Pseudomonadota > Gammaproteobacteria > DSM-16500 > DSM-16500 > UBA5158. The sequence goes on from JABDGK010000009.1 coordinate 41,547, forward strand.
AAGAAATTACCAACACCACCAGCAGCTGTGATAAAACCATGTTGTTTTAACTGGAAAAGAAAAGTGGGAAATTGTTGTGATGTCTTGGTAAAAATACGTTGGCGTTCAAAATCATTTTCTTTTACTAAGTGTTTGTCTGTGTTAACACCTGATAAAACAGTAGCCCAGCCGGGTGACGTTACCCAGAAATAATCGGGACCTAAGCGATGACCTAAGTGTGTTTTTGCACAATGCACATCATGAATACTGGCGCAGGTTGTATATTGCCCCTGATCCATAATAATTTTGATATTCGGGGCTTGTTTATTTAAAAAAACACTCTCATTAAATTGCACGCCTTTCGTGCCATCCAAGCCAATAATTAATGCTCTAAAGCGTTTTCCATATTCTATTTTTTGTGCCAGTACGGGCATGCTAATGCAAAAAAGCATAGCGACGAGTAATAATTTATTCCTTTTTTTCATAAATCCTCACATAGCGTCCTTTTCTATGATTTAACGATTCTATACGAAGATCACTTTCATTACAATTTTGTCATGTATTCGTCATATGTATGTCATAACGTGTAAATTATAATTATAACGGATCAAAAAAATTATCACAGATATCAAAACGAAGGTGGTTGCCCGTGTTGCACAATGATGTGATTGATGACAGTTTGCTTAGTAGAGAAAAGACATGGTCTATTATTGGGGCAGGACCTGTAGGTTCTATGCAAGCTTTGATTTTTGCAACGCTTTTCCCGGGGCAAATAATTCATGTACTAGATCGATATCGCAAAAATGTGCGTGGTCACGGTTTAGAAATTCATAAAAAAACCATTGAAGAGATGGTGCATTATCTTTTAAATATAAAAAATACCACAAAAAAAATGCTTGCTGAACAGCAAGTGACTGATCAAGAGCGCCGTTATTATCAGACGGTCATCCATCATATTGATCGCACCATGGATTATCTGAAGAAAAACCTCACTACATGGCATGGTGATGCATTTATCCGGACGACTAAAATATGTGAAATGCTGCAGAAATTCACGACCGAATTAAGTCATGGTAAGGTTTTGTTCCATTTAAGTCATGAAGTTCAAGAGCAGCACTTGGAGAAGCTTATTAATTCAGGCATTCAGGTTGTTGAAGAGGAAAAAAATGCAATTCCAAATAGCGAAGAAACGCGAGAAATTCTAGAAAACTCAAGTGACATTATTGGTGCGGATGGTGCTCATAGCCGAGTGCGGAAAGTTGTTTTTAATGAAACGAACGAGGAATTAGACAAAGAAGTACTTAGCTATTTACTTGAAATTAAGTTGGAAATGAAAGGGCAGGCAAGCAGTTTAGATAAGCTCACTAAGTCAGTACTACCAAGTATTACAAAAGGCGATATCCATATTTGGAATCGCAGCCGCGATAATACGGCAACGCTGCATCTTTTTATTGATAAAAAAACATTTGAGGCGTTGCGTAGCCAAAACGGCGATGGTAGGGCAATGGGTGAGTTCACGAATCCCTATCGACGTCTTTCGGAGTTGCCAGAACAGTTACAAAAACCGATTGAACAATCCATTGTAGATGTGATTGGTATCGATAATTTTGATGCGAATACGGTGAAAATTACTACGATACCCATGCATGTTTTTAAGGCGAAGCAACTTGTGAAACGTGTGAATGGTAAAACGTTTGTGCAAGTAGGGGACAGTGCAATTGGTCTGGCATTAGCAAATGGTGTTAACAATGGTTTTTGTTCAACCGTTGAATATGGGATGGCTTATTATTATCGCCGCTTGCATCGCCATAAAAAACCTGAGCAGCGTTTCGAAAAATTTCAATTATTTAGAGATGAACAATATAAAAAGTTTGACAGCTTTTTACGGCATATTCGCCAGCAACAAAGTAGTTTAGATATGACACCACATGTATTAGCAATACGAAATCAGTATGAGGAAATTTTTAATGAGATAGTGGTTCATCCAGGTGTGAATGCACAACAGCACTCTAAAAAACTGGCGTTGTTGGCAAGACAGTTTGTTTCTGTGCTAGGAAATATATTTAACGCAGATTCACGGCGGACAAATTTTTTTCGTTCACAAATTCAAATTTTATGTGCGGATTTGCAAGATAGAAATATTGTCTTGTCTAACAGGTTATCAGAATTGCATCTTGGTGAAATTAGAATTAAAGAGCGAGCCAATAAAAAAATTACTGAAATTAAGCAAGCAACCAGGATAATTGACTTATATCAATCTACTGTGGGTAAATTGCTTTCACCCTACATACAATCCATGCGCAAGCCAAGCATGGAATCGAATGCCGCTCGCTATGTGAATGAGGTTTCTCTGAGACAAGCGTTGCAAAGGTTGCAAGAGGCTTTGCCCAAACAAGCGTATCGCGAAAATAATCCTTATGCACAGTTTGTATTTGATCTTGACCGTCTTTATTTGGGGTTGCGAGAAAAAGCCATCAGGCTCGAGGCTAAGCCGCATAAAGAATCTGAGCGGCAGTTGCATATCTTAATTGCCGAAACAACACGGTACATGGGTTTTGTTATGCAGCGCGAGCAACGATCTATTGCTGTCGAATTACAGGCCACCGCGCAATATGAGAGTTTATATGCTGATAGCAAGTTGGATTCTTCACTTAATAAACTTTTTCAACGTGTGACCAAATCCGCAAAAACGATAAATCGTTTTTCAAGCGACAATATAACGACCATAGTTGACAATCTTATTATGGCCAGTTTACAAGGAACGAATGCCTACCTTGCACGTGAAGGGAAACACTTAAGCGTGATATCAAGTATTTTTGATAATAATAGAGGTAAAAATCGAGCTGGCTTTTATCAGAAAATTTTACAAGATCAATCAATGCATCAAAGTGTCAAGCTTGCTATTATTTTTGCAATTTTAACTAGCCGTGATGGCAAAACATTACAACGTGATGTGACTGATAGTCTTTCTGAAACTAAGATAGTAGTTAGCGTCGAGAATGCCAAAAACGAAGTGGCAAAACTAATAGCCATGTCCTTTCCTGCAAGTAAAATAAATGCATTGTCACAGACATTACAGGATATAATTAAAAAAATTAATTGTGAACAATTGCCGCAAGTGGAAGTGGCTCGTTTGCAGCAATTGGTTGTATCTGAACCTTCTTTGCTTTTTTGCGTTTGACATGACTTAGGTTACAACGGGTATTGACACCATACATCACAAGTTTCATTGTTGCGTTGATTCATAAGTAGTGCTTCAGTGCAAGCACCGCTAGGATCGCCGCTGAGAAATAACACTTGATCGCCTAGTTGATAATCATGACAAAAGCCTTTTGCTGCGAATTGCATGCCATTGATAATCAAATTTTCTGAATTAACGGCAGAGTCAATAAAGTAGGGTTCATCAGCATGAGCAGATGAAATAAAAAAAAGCGTAATAATGAAAACTGAAAATATTTTCATGGCTTATCCTTATAGCACGCTTTGAGTTTAGATTATTTTAGCATGAATTTTTAAACTTCACCTCTATACGCTGCTGTCATGTATAGAGAACCGTGGACCCCGTTTAAAAGCACAACGAGGTAAACTCCGCGCAGCGCTGCGGGGTATCCCCGCGAATTTTTTGCTATCGCTGGAAAGAGGTATTAATGCTGCATAATCGAATTTTGAGTAGAGCTCCCCTCTCCCGCAGCGCTTTTCGGCGTTGTTGAATAAATCAAAATGTCAACATCTCCCTTCTCCCGCTTGCGGGAGAAGGGTTGGGGATGAGGGTCTGTATGCAACCACATTATGTATTATATACACATAGTGTGCAGATCATAAGCTCCCTCACCCCTGCCCCTCTCCCACAGAAAAGCACTGTGGGAGAGGGGAGATGTTGACATTTTGACATTTTGATTTATTCAACAACGCCCCCTTCTCCCAGAGAAGAGCGCTCTGGGAGAAGGGAGATTTGTCCATCCCGCGATTCTGATAAAATTTTACAATGAATAGGGCGAGCCGACTAAAGCGTGTCTGACTAAATTTGCTGTTGCAGTTAATTTCTGCCCCAGTGATTTCTTGGTTTCATAAGTGATTTCAAATAAATTCGCGGTTTCTGCTTTCGTAATTAGATAATCATCACTGGTTTTGATTTCATCCACGAGGTTGAGTTCTACTGCTTGGGTACCTAACCAATGTTCGCCAGTTGCTACTTTCTCGATATCGATTTGCGCGCGATTCACTTGGATGGCATTTTTGAATAACTGATGAATTTCATTAATTTCTTCTTTGAGCTTTTCACGGCCTTCTTCGGTATTATGGCCAAACATGGTTAACGTGCGTTTGTAATTACCCGCGGTTAATTGCTCGAAATCAATGTGTTTTTCTTTGAGCAAGCGGCTGAAATTAGGTAATTGGACAATGACACCGATGGAGCCAATGATGGCAAAAGGTGCCGCGAGAATTTTGTTAGCAACGCTTGCCATTAAATAACCTCCGCTGGCAGCGACTTTATCTACGGCGACAATAAGGGGAATATTTTTTTCGCGAATGCGGTTGAGTTGTGCTGCTGCAAGACCATAAGCGTGCACCATGCCGCCTGGGCTTTCTAGGCGAATGATCACTTCGTCTGTTGGTTTTGCAATACTCAATACAGCGGTGACTTCTTCGCGCAGTGAGTTAACGGCGGATGCTCTCATATCGCCATTAAAATTGAGTACAAAAACCGTATTTTTTGTGATGTTAGTTTTTGATTTTTGCAGCGCTTTTTTTTCTTTGAGGAATTTTTTTAGCTCTTCTTTGGATAAGATTTCGGCTAATAATGCTTCTTTTGTTTCATTGTATTTTTCATTGAGATTTTTTATAGAAATTCGGCCTTGTAATTTTGCTTTGCCTTTGCTGAGTATAGCAACGATGCCTACTAATAAAATTAATATGAGGGTAACGATAATAATTGCTTTGGTCGTAAATAATCCCAACTGTATGAAAGCGTCTAACATAAATAACTCCTGCAGTAGCGGTTTAAAGGGATAGACTACGAAACGGTTTTAGGTTTGAGTAAAAGTATTGGTTGTTGGCGATGTTTGTGTCGTAGATTTGTCATGACTTGTTGTTCTTTGATGACATAATCATGAAGTGGTTCTGTAAATAGGATGGTTGTGCTGGCAACAACGCTATGGTTACGTTTATAAGTAATTAGCCAACTATAAGTACGTGGCACTGAGCCAACAACGCCAACCCAAAGTGGTAGTGGGTGTGTAAGGCCAGTGATATGAATGTTGGATTTCCATAAACGTAAAACGATAGGACGTTTATCACCCTGGAAGTTTTTGATGAGTACTAAGGTTGGTTTTTTGTCTAAATATAACGGTGCAACAATAGGTAAATGTTCAGAACTGCCAATGTCAGTAATGCGTTGCAAAACATCAGTCCAAACACGTTCAGGTGGTAATTCCCAGCCTTGACTCATGAGTAATGTTTTTATTTCATCGAGATTGCCTAGCCATTGCAAGTTGAGCAGCTCAACCTGCGTGCCAATGAAGCCAACTCGATAGAATGGTAAATCGTCGTTATGTTTTTGGCTCCACCAATTGTCGAGGCTAATGTCATGAGTAGGCCAGGGTGCTTGTGCATAGTTAGCTTGAAGTTTGTTGTAATTATGATGGTGTATAAAACCCATGCTGACGATCATGGCTAGGATAGTTGTTAGCAGAATAGATTTAATCGCGAGCGGTGTTTCTGGTTTGCGGTTGTATGAAATACTAATAAATAGTAGTAATGCAGCACTTAATAACCAGCCGCCTAAGACATCCGTGAACCAGTGCGCACCTAAATAGAGACGCGATGTGCTGATTATCAATACTAAAAGTCCAACAAAGATATAAGGTAGCCATTTTTGTTTGATTGCACTCGCTTCCACTAAGAGCAAGCTAAGACCCACGTAGAAGGTCATTGATAAGGTGGTATGACCGCTAGGGAAAGAAAAATCTTCTGGGCTATGCATGATGCCCCAGGGGCGCGCAGAGTGGATAAGGTGTTTGAAAACGGTGATGCTGCCTGCGGTTAAGAGTAATAGTGCGAGTACGTGCCAAGCTGTATGCCAGTTTTTTCTGAGTGCTAAACAAATAAATAGCACGCCAATCGTGGGAATTAAAACAGTTTTATCACCTAATAAGGTAATCCATAGCATGGTGTCATCAAGTGACGGTATTCGCATACCGCGGAAAATATAAAAAACAGTGTTATCCAGAGCAATATCTTGGGAGTGTTGCCAAAAAACATATAACGATAAGTAGCCAAATGCGATTGCGAAGAGAATCAAATAAAATGCTAAGGTAAGCTGTCCATGGGTTTTTTTGATATTATGATGTTTAAGAACATTCGTGATGACGTGGAAATATCGTGAACGTAAGAGCCGATGCCAAATCTTGTTTAGGAGTTGGTTGAGTTGGTTTCTGATTAAAATAAATATGCGATAGCTAATCCAGAAACACAGTATGATGAACAGTGTGCTGAGTACAAGGCGAAGTACCATTTGGGTGGCAATATCCGCTGGAAGTTCAGTTGCTGCTTCGCCCAAGATAATACCTGGTAACATATAAACAGGTGCCCAACCTGTTGAAGCAATAATGCTGGCTGTAATAAAGCGCAATGGCTTCATGCGTAACATCCCCGCAACAATCGGCACAATTGCGCGTGTTGGGCCAATAAAACGGCCGATAAAAACACTCATGGAGCCATGTTTTTCAAAGAAGACTTCGCCCGTTGTTAGTAAAGTTGGATAAGATCGAAATGGCCACACGCGATGTAGATTGCTTTTGAAATAATAGCCGATCCAGAAACTGATATTGTCTCCAACAACAGCACCAACGATAGCCCAAATGAACGTTGACCAGATAGGAATGACACCCGCACCAATTAATGTACCAATAGCTGTCATGGTAATGGTGCCAGGGATGATGGTGCCGATGATTGCAACCGATTCAGCTGCAGAAATAATGAAAGTAACTAATCCCGCCAGATTAGGATGCAGATTTAACCATTGTAAAAGTGGACTTATGTTGTCTGACATAATGGTTTTTAGGAGTTATCCTGAGTTATTGGTACATCGCACCGCATACTTTAGCGCTCTTGCTAAAGTATGCAAGTTATTTCAAGTTATTAAGAAACATTCTCGCCAGCCGCTTGTCTATCGGCATGATAAGACGATCTGACGAGTGGTCCACTCGCCACATTTTTAAAGCCGATACTTTTTGCAAAATCAGCTAATTGTTGGAAATGCGGTGGCGTAATATAACGTGCAACAGGCATATGAAATTTACTGGGTTGTAAGTATTGGCCAAGTGTTAACATGTCAACATCATGTGCGCGTAAGTCACGTAAGGTTTGTTCAACTTCGGTATCTTCTTCGCCCAAGCCCAACATTAAACCTGATTTGGTAGGAATATGCGGAAAACGGCGTTTAAATTCTTTGAGTAGTAATAGTGAATGTGCATAATCAGAGCCTGGCCGAGCTTGCTTATATAAACGAGGCACCGTTTCAATATTATGGTTAAAAACATCGGGAAGTTCTTGTGAGGTTGCATCGAGCGCAATATCCATGCGGCCACGATAATCAGGTACTAACACTTCCAGTGTAATAGCAGGATTTTTTTCTCGAATTGCTTTGAGGCAAGCGCTGAAATGGCTTGCCCCGCCATCACGTAAATCATCTCTGTCAACAGATGTAATAACCACATAACGTAAACCCATTTGGGCAATGGTTTTGGCTAAGTTGGCAGGTTCATCCGTATCGAGTGGGTCTGGCCGGCCGTGTGCCACATCGCAGAAACTGCAGCGACGGGTGCACTTGTCACCCATAATCATGAAGGTTGCCGTACCATGCGTAAAGCATTCTGGTAAGTTGGGGCAGGAAGCTTCTTCACAAACGGTTACTAATTTGTTTGCGCGTAAAATCTGTTTAAGCTCATTAACGGCAGGTGATGCAGGGATGCGAACTCGGATCCAGTCAGGTTTGCGAAGAGGGTCAGTAGTCGGTTCAATTTTGACCGGTATGCGGGCGAGTTTGTCAGCGCCACGTTGTTTTTGACTAGCATTGATTGGTGTTTTTTGTTCCATCATATTGACTCAATTACTTTTAAGGAGGCGGGTAGTATACCCTAAATTTGAGATGAGATATTCAATTAGTTCATGCCCAATCTGTAATGGCTGATGAGTCGTGGTGAGCTGGCTCAGTTGAGTCATTTTGAGAGATTGATAGCCGCAAGGGTTAATGCGGGTAAACGGTTCTAAGTCCATCGCGACATTGAAAGCAAGACCATGATAGGAACAGCCGCGCCGTATTCGCAAGCCAACAGAGCAGATTTTTTGATCGTCAACATAGACCCCTGGCGCATCACAGCGCGCTTTGGCTGTGATTTGATAATGAGCCAAGAGTTGGATGACGGATTGTTCTAAGCTGGTAACAAGTTCACGTATATTCATTTTTTTGCGTTTGACGTCAATTAAGGTGTAAATGACGATTTGACCCGGGCCATGATAAGTGACTTGACCGCCTCGGTCTGTTTGTACAACCGGGATGCTGCCTGGGTTAAGTACGTGTTCGGGTTTGCCATTTTGTCCTTGCGTAAAAACCGGCGTATGTTCGAGGATCCAGAATTCATCCGGGGTATCTTCTTGGCGCTGATTGGTAAAATCTTTCATGGTTTGCCAGCAGTGCGAATAATCTTGTAGGCCATCCAGCGTGCGGATAATAACGGATGCTACGGTCATAACGTCATTAACACAAAAGGACTGGCGGTTAAATCATGATAGATGGCGTCTAATTCGGGTTGGCTTTCAACATGGACAGTAATGGATAGAGCTAGATACTTGCCATCTTTACTCGGGCGATTATGAATTGCGCTGCCATGGATATCTGGACTATGTTTGCGAATAATCTCTAATACCTGAGTTTCAAATAAATCAGAAGCGACACCAAAGACTTTGATGACAAAGTCACAAGGAAATGTGATGGAAGATTGCTTTGTGTCGGTCATCTGTTACCTTTATTACTTTTTATTTTATCGAATCGTAGGGTGGACACGCTACGCTTTGTCCACCCTACTATCATTAGCCATTATTAACTTTTTCAGTCGGGTGCGAAAAGAGCTTATGGAAGCTGAAACTCATCGCATCAGAAATTCGGCGAAACACGCCGCCACGTGGATCATCTTCAAGAGCTACCAGTGGTTTACTGAGTATAACTTGGTTGTTCAGCACGACATTGATGTTGCCATAAGCCTGGCCTTTTGTGATGGGTGCCGTTAATGGATCATTGACGTCAAGCGTTGCTTGGATATTTTTGTATTGACCAGCAGGGATAGTGGCATACATATCGGATGTGACGCCCAGTGCAATTTCTTTTTGTTTTCCTTTCCAGATGCGAGCATGGGTTAATACTGTATTGGCCCCATAAAGCTTATGGGTTTCAAAGAAACGGAAGCCATACGTCAAGAGGCGAATAGAGTCTTCGGTGCGTGCAGTATCGCTTGGTGCGCCCATGATAACACTAATCAAGCGGGTGCCGTCTTTGACAGCGGAGGCAACTAAGCAATAGCCCGCATCGTCAGTGTGGCCGGTTTTTAAGCCGTCAGCATATTGATAGCGCCACAATAAACGATTGCGGTTGGGCTGACGAATCCCATTATAGGTAAACCATTTTTCAGAGAATAAACGATAGTCTTCTGGAAAGTCGCGTGTTAGTGCTTGCGCTAAGGTTGCAAAATCACGTGGTGTAGAAAAATGATTTGCGTTGGGTAGGCCGGTGCTATCCATAAAATGGCTGCTGTTCATGCCTAATATTTTTGCCTGGTTGTTCATCATGCTAGCAAAGGATTCTTCGGTGCCAGCAACATATTCAGCCATGGCAACGGATGCATCATTCCCAGAGGCAACAGCAATTCCTTCCATCAGTTCGCGAGCAGGTACTTCATCACCCACTTTAACAAACATACGGGAGCCACCTGTTTGCCATGCTTTCGTGCTGATTCGTACTTTATCATCTAAATGGATTGCGCCATTTTTGAGTGCGCTTGAGATGATATAGAGTGACATGAGTTTGGTGAGACTGGCTGGTGCCATGCGCGCATCAGCATTTTTTTCCGCTAACACTTTGCCGCTCGCGCCATCGATCAATATATAGCCATTTGCATCAATACTTGGCACAGCCGGTGCAATGGTTGCCTGTGGTTGTGCCGGAATCGGAATAATAGGATTGGCCCAGAGCGTATTGGGAGTGCTAGTAGTGGCGATAGTAATGAATACACCAACAAAAGTCGAAAGCGTTGCTTTGCGTAGCATGGGATAATTCCTAATCAAAGTTTAGCTGAACATACTAGTACTAGAGCTTAGTAAAGTCCATACCCATAATGCTTTATTTGTAGTAATTTCCCGCTTTTTGGATGTGCTGATACCAGGGGTATTTTTAGGAAGATAGGCTACTGAAATGCAGCGAAAAAGGTTGTCATGCTCAGGCTAAATTTTTTGTGAATATAGCTATAGATTTTTTTAATTTAACTTAGTAAGATGCCGCGAGACTGATGAGTTCCAAGTTTGGTTCTTGGCTTAAAAGGATTCCCGTGATACCAGCATCCGTTCTGGAGGGTTGGAGAAATCGTGTACATTGTTTTGCTGCTACTGTTAATTCTCTGAATTTCAGGTGGTAATCAATGTGGCACATGCCTTTCTGGGTGTGGTCTAGCGGAAAAAATAATTAATTAAAATTTTTAAGGAGATGTGAATGTCTTTATATCGTCGTTTGATCCTTGCTGTTGCTGCTTTAGGTTTAGCTACATCTGTGTTTGCTGCTGATGAAGCAAAAACCACCGCTACAACGACAACAACAGAAACCACAGCTACAGCGCCAGCTGCTGCTGAAGCAACCCCAGCTGCTACTACTACAACGACTACCACAACTGCTTCCGCAGAAAAAGTAGACTTGAATAAAGCAACTGTGAAAGATCTAATGAAAGTGAAAGGCTTGAGTGCAGCGAAAGCGAAAGCAATCGTTACTTACCGCAAAAAACACGGTGACTTCAAAGCTATTGAAGACTTGAAAGAAGTGAAAGGCTTCAAAAAAATGAACGACAAGAAAATGCAAGAACTCACAGAACAATTAACTGTTGGTTAATTGATTTTGCGGATGTAAAAAAGGGTGCCTCGGCACCCTTTTTTTACGATTTATCTTCGCACATGATAAAACTTTCGGTGATGCTATCGTGAACGTGCCCGCATGCGTGCCCGTGCCCGTTTTTTAAATTTAATTTGATATTCCAGCCATTTTAGTGAGTATTGAGACTATTCTAGCTAAACAAGACCGTAGGGTGGTTTCACACTAGTGGGGGATGAGAAATTCGTGGGGATACTTCAGCGCTACGCTTTGTCCGCCCTACGATTTATATATTTTTATCATTTCATTGATGATTTGTTGATTGTTCATAAACGTCTGCAGTTTTTCATATCCAGCACAGCCATATTGTTCGGCAAGACTCTTGTCATTGGTAAATTGCAGCATTTTTTCCGCTAAGTCACCATGCTTAAGAGGATCGTACAATAAACCCGTTTTATTGTTTTCAACTAGCCAAGCAGTGGGTCCACGGTTAGAGCCAATGATGGCGCGACCGTGACTCATGGCTTCCGTTAATACCAAACCAAAAGATTCGAGCCCGATGCTTGGAAAGATGACGGCGCTTGCTTCTTCATAAAGTGTTGTGGGATCTATCCAGCCTACAAAGAGAATATTTTTCTCGAGTGCTAAGTTTTTTACTTGTGTACGCAGGCTATTTTCTTCGGGACCTTTGCCGGCTATTTTTAACGTGATGGCAGGGTGTTTTTTGCAGGCAATAGCAAATTCATCAATGAGTTTTTCTACGCCTTTATGTTTTCCAAGCTGACCAACATATAAGAATTGTTGCAATTGCATTTTCTCAAAACGAATCGTTGTGTTCTGTTCGCGAAAGGGTGGGAGATAAATTGATGTATGAAAATTATTTTGTTGTAAATAATTTGCTAACAGTGGTGAGGGTGCAATAAACGTCGTCACTGCATTTTTTAATAGAGTGCGCATGCGCACAAAAGCAAGCAGCAGGCCAGCATAAATAACGCTATTTAAATTACGCTTATGTTGCCAAAAACATGTTAGATGTAGGCCTGTTTCACAGGGGCGCAAGTCATGATGTAAATTCCAGCCTGTAGGACAGATGGGGCTATAGTCATGCACAGTTTGAACCACTTTGTAGCCGCGTACTGCTTTGAGAAGCGAGACCGTGTATTTTTTTACATTATGCAAATGAATGACATCGGGATTAATGCGCGCGATGATGGTGCGAATTTCTTTGTATTTGCCAGGATGAAAAAACAGGCGCCAGAATAGCCGCATGGGGGTGGAGGATGTTTCAGTTAACACGTCATAATCTGATCCACTTTGTGCGGTTGATCCAAAGCCAAGACTGTAAACAGTCAGATCTGGGTGCTTTTGAAGCTCAGTTTTGAGGGTAAAAAAGTATTTTTCTGCACCGCCACCATCGGGAGAATGGTTGTCAGTGATGAGTAATATTTTCATGCTGTTATCGGCCACATTGCTGATTTATTATGCCAAGAATAGGTTGACTTCATCTGTTATTTGGTTAGAGTAGATTCCCGCGATTGTATCACTATATTTGCATTTAGAGGCTGAAAATTACCATGGCAAAAAAACGCGCATTTATTACCGGTGTAACAGGGATGGTTGGCTCGCATTTGGCTGATTATTTACTGGCCAATACAGATTGGGAGATTTTTGGTATGTGCCGTTGGCGCAGCCCTTTAGATAATATTTCTCATCTTGTTTCTCAAATTAATCAACGCAATCGCCTGCATTTGGTTTATGCAGACTTACGTGACTCAGCCTCCGTCGATTATGCCGTTAAATTTGCAATGCCAGATTATGTTTTCCATTTGGCAGCACAAAGTTATCCACAAACGAGCTTTACCGCGCCACTCGATACCTATGAAACCAATATCCAAGGGACTGCTCGCGTGCTAGAGGCGTTACGCCAGCATAAAAAAGATGCCATTGTACATGTTTGTGCCTCTTCAGAAGTGTTTGGGCGTGTACCAAAAGAAAAACTTCCTATTAATGAAGAATGTACATTCCATCCGGCCTCGCCCTATGCCATTTCTAAAGTAGGTACGGATTTAATTGGCCGTTTTTATGCAGAAGCGTATCAAATGATGGTGATGACAACACGTATGTTTACACATACTGGGCCTCGTCGTGGTGATGTGTTTGCAGAATCAACGTTTGCAAAACAAATTGCGATGATTGAAAAAGGGTTGATCTCGCCGGTTGTGAAAGTTGGGAATTTAGATTCCTTGCGAACGTTTGCTGATGTGCGTGATGCGGTCAGTGCTTATTATACATTAGTAACCCATAACCCGATTGCAGGCGAGTATTATAATATTGGCGGAACATACACATGTACCATCCGTGAAATGTTGGATTATCTCATTTCTATTTCGACTGCTAAAAATAAGATTAAGATTGAAACGGATCCAGAGCGCCTTCGACCGATCGATGCTGATTTACAAGTGCCCGATATGACTAAATTTGAGAAGCATACCGGCTGGAAACCAGTGATTACCTTTGAACAAACTATGCAAGACTTATTAAATTACTGGCGTGAACGTGTCAGTCATTCTGTTGAATTTTTAGTGCGGTAATAAGGAATTTTTAAATGCAAAAACTCATTGTTGAAGAAATTCAAAAAACACAGGCTGTTTTGGCGGCTGTTTTGCAAGATAAGGTTTTGCTGACAGCAGCAGAAGAAATTGCTTGTCTGTGTATTCAAGCTTTACGCCAAGGCAAGAAAATTCTGTTTGCTGGTAACGGTGGTAGCGCAGCAGACTCGCAGCATTTGGCGGCAGAGTTAGTGAGTCGACTACGTTACGATCGTCCAGGGTTGGCGGCTATGGCTCTCACGACAGATACGTCGGCATTGACAGCAATCGGTAATGATTATGCCTTTGAGAATTTATTTTCTCGTCAAGTAGAAGCGCTTGGACAGACAGGCGATGTTTTGATTGGTATATCGACTTCAGGTAAATCGCCTAACATATTGCGTGCATTTGAAGCCGCACGCAAAAAAGGCGTGGTCACTGTCGGATTCACACGTGATGTAGCACCGATGATGGCTGAGCGTTGTGATTTCATGTTGAATATTCCTGCTCGTGAAACGCCAAAAATTCAAGAATGCCATATTTTATTTGGCCATGTGATTTGTGCGCTGATCGAAGAAGAAATCTATGGCGCTGAATACAATCCCATGCGTAATAAAATAGAAGCTGTATCATAATGCAAGCCGTTATACTCGCAGGCGGTTTTGGTACGCGGCTGCGTTCAGTATTAGCGGATGTGCCAAAACCCATGGCGCCTATTCATGGCAAGCCATTTCTTGCGTATTTAATTGATTATTTAAAGTTGCAAGGCATCACGGAAATTGTTTTATCCGTACATTATCTGAAAGAACAAATCCAAGCGTATTTTGAAACGTCTTATGATGGTATTGCGATTCGCTATGCTATCGAAGACCAACCCTTAGGTACTGGCGGGGCGATTGTAAAATCACTGGCTTTTGTTGATGTTTCGCAGCCTGTTTTTGTTTTAAATGGCGATACTTTTTTAAAAATGGATTATCAAGCTATGATGCAGCAACATCAGGCTGCTATGTCATCTATGACGATGGCCTTGCGTAAGCTGGCTGATTGTAGTCGTTATGGTGTTGTTTTCACGGAAGGCACTGCTGTGACCGCGTTTAAAGAGATCGGAAGTAGTGATGCGGGTCTTATTAATGCTGGCGTTTATTTAATGAATCCGCAACTCCTAAAAGATCGTGTTGATGGCGAAGCTTTTTCGTTTGAACGTGACTTTCTTTTTCCGCAAATAAGCAGTTTGCAGCCTCAGGCTTTTATTACAGATAATTACTTTATCGATATTGGTGTTCCTGAAGATTACGCACGTGCCGTAAGTGAGTTTGTGTAAAATTATTTAATAGTCTTTGTACGTGCCCACGTGCGCTTCCACACGCCCTATCTTTTTCTTGATAAAATTCTCAGGTCTGTCACCCCGCAAAAAACGCGTCCACTTTCTTAAAAAGAAAACAGGCTGTATCACGCGTTTTTGTGCGGGGTCTGGTGGCAATCTTTAGTAGGACGAATAGATTTTATAACAAGAGGATAAAAAATGCGGGAACATAATTATTATGTTTATATTTTAACTCGAGAGAGGAATAGCGTATTCTACGTTGGTGTGACAAATGATTTAATACGCCGGGTATATGAACATAAAATGGAACTTGCTGATAGTTTTACAAAAAAACACAATATAAAAATGTTAGTATACTATGAGCATTTTGAAGATATCGAGAATGCAATTTATCGTGAGAAAATTATAAAAAAATGGAAAAGGCAATATAAAATTAATGCTATTGAGAGCATCAATCCTCAATGGCAAGATTTATATGTTGAATTATTGAGAGAGAATACGGTATAAAAACCTTCTGCTAAAGGTTGCCACCAGGCCCCGCACAAAAACGCGTGATACAGCCTGTTTTCTTTTTAAGAAAGTGGACGCGTTTTTTGCGGGGTGACAGACCTGAGAATTTTCTCAAGAAAAGATAAGGTGTATGGAGGCGCAGCGTGTCCACCAAACACTTTTAAGCAGCCAATTTCACAAAATGATATTCATACATACGCTTTAAGCCCTCATCTAAGCTAACTGTCGGCTGCCAACCCAAATCAAATAAACATGTAGAGTCTAGGCATTTGCGTGGTGCGCCGTCGGGTTTAGCTGTATCAGCTGATATCTTGCCAGTGTAGCCAACGGTTTCCGCAATTTTGTGAGCTAAATCGAGGATAGTAATTTCTTGCATTGTGCCGACATTAATAATGTCGTGAGAATGATAGTTGTGCATTAAAAATATTAATGCATCCGCCAAATCATCAACATAAATAAACTCACGCATCGGTGAGCCAGTTCCCCATAAGACAACTTCAGGCAGGTTATCTAATTTTGCTTGATGGAAGCGTTGCATAAGCCCTGGAATAACATGAGATGCAGATGGGTTAAAGTTGTCACCCACACCATACGCATTCGTTGGCATAGGTATAATAGTATTCATTTGATATTCACGCGCATAGGATTGGCTCATCACAATCCCATTAATTTTAGCCGCTGCATAGGCTAAATTGGTTGGCTCAATTAAGCCATTGAGGAAAGCCGACTCATGAATTGGTTGTGGTGCTAGCTTGGGGTACGTGCATGCTGAGCCGGGAAATAAGAATTTTTCGACCTTGTACTCATGCGCCGCTTGAATCATATTGCAATGCATTTGGGTATTGTCATAAATGAACTTAGCCGGGTATGTATTATTGGCATGTATCCCACCCACAATAGCCGCCAGATGAAACACATATTGTGGCTGATGTTTTTTGAAATATTCCATTACAAGGGTTTGATCGCGCAAGTCAAGCTCTTGGTGTGTCGGTGTTAGTAGTGGATGTGCCGTTTTTTGTAGCTGTTTTACCAAAGCACCACCAACCATTCCGGTTGAGCCAGTTACCATAATTTTGCTTGTTGTTTGCATGGCTAAGTAACTCTATCTATGTAATAAAAAATTAGCGGGGATTTTAACAAGTAAACGCATTTTAAAGAAGTTTTATTAATTTCTTTTGAATCTAATAATTTTTTTATTTATTTTTAGTGGAAAAAGGTAGTATCATCCGCTGTTTATATCACGTGGCTGTAAGGAAGCGATTATGCAAAATGAATACCTTTTTACTTCTGAATCCGTATCAGAAGGTCATCCAGATAAGATTGCCGACCAAATTTCTGATGCTATTTTGGATGCGATGTTAGAGCAAGATAAAGGCTCGCGAGTCGCTTGCGAAACGTTTGTCAAGACAGGGATGGTATTAGTGGGTGGCGAAGTAACCACGTCTGCCTGGGTTGATATCGAACAAATTACGCGCGGTGTTGTCCGTGATATTGGCTACAATAGCTCTGAAATGGGCTTTGATTGGGAATCCTGTGCTGTTATGTCAGCAATTGGTAAACAATCACCTGATATCGCTCAAGGTGTCGATAGGGCTAAATCTGAAGAACAAGGCGCTGGCGATCAAGGCCTCATGTTTGGTTATGCAACTAACGAAACACCTGTCTTAATGCCCGCACCCATTTACTATGCGCATGAGTTGGTGAAACGCCAAGCCAAATTGCGCAAAAACGGTACATTAAATTGGTTGCGTCCGGATGCCAAAAGCCAAATTACGTTCCGCTATGTCAATAACAAGCCAGTTGGTGTTGAAACAATTGTGTTATCAACACAGCATCATCCGGATATTGCTCATGCGGATTTACAAGAAGCCGTCATTGAAGAAATTATCAAGCCAACTATTCCAGCAGAATGGATTGATAAAGATACGAAATATTTGGTGAACCCAACAGGTCGTTTTGTTATTGGTGGACCATTGGGTGATTGTGGTTTAACCGGCCGTAAGATTATCGTGGATACGTACGGCGGTATGGCGCGTCATGGGGGTGGTTGCTTCTCAGGTAAAGATCCATCTAAGGTGGACCGTTCAGCCGCTTATGCTTGCCGCTATGTCGCTAAAAATATTGTCGCTGCTGGTTTGGCTGATCGTTGTGAAATTCAGATTTCTTATGCGATTGGTATTGCTGAACCAACGTCTATTCACGTTGATACGTTCGGCACGGGTAAGATTCCAAACCGCGAAATCATTCAATTGATTCGTGAACATTTTGATTTGCGCCCATACGGCATCGTTAAAATGCTAGATTTAATGCGCCCAATTTACCGGCCAACTGCAAGCTATGGCCACTTTGGTCGTGATGATTTGAATGTTAGCTGGGAAAAAACAGATAAAGCCGCCGTGTTGCGTCAAGCTGCATCGAGTTCTATCGCGGTAGCGTAGTTAAGATGTCATGGTGGACAAAGCGCAGCGT
>JABDGK010000010.1 GCA_013286085.1 Gammaproteobacteria bacterium
CCTCACTGGGTTATGACACCATGACCCCTATTCAGGTGCAAAGTTTACCTGTGATGCTTAAAGGTGAGGATGTCATTGCGAAGGCAAAGACAGGCACAGGGAAGACGGCGGCTTTTGGATTATCATTGTTACATCATTTAAATGTTGATAATTATGCGGTGCAAGCTCTCGTGTTATGTCCCACGCGTGAATTAGCTGAGCAAGTGAGTCAAGCATTACGCCGGTTGGCGCGTCTTATGCCGAATGTCAAAATTTTGAATTTGTCAGGCGGCACTCCCATGAAGCCACAACTGGATTCACTGCGACACGGCGCACACATTATTGTTGGCACACCGGGTCGTGTGCAAAAGCATTTGGATAAAAACACATTATCATTGAATAAATTAAAAACATTGGTTTTAGATGAAGCTGATCGAATGCTGGATATGGGTTTTTTCGAAGATATAAAAGCCGTTATCTCGGCCTGTCCGAAGCGACGACAAACGTTATTATTTTCTGCAACGTATTCTGATGAAATAAAAAAACTCAGCAGACAATTCATGCAAACTCCCAAAGAAATATTAATAGAAGACGTGCACACTGAACATGAAATTGAACAATGTTTTTATGAAGTAAAAAATCCAGCAAATAAACTTCCTCTTCTGAAAGCGTTACTATTACATCATCAACCCACTTCAACATTAATTTTTTGTAACATGAAACAACAAACAACTGACTTAGCAAATAGGCTAAGAGAAGCTGGATTTAGCGCGCTTGCTTTAAATGGTGATATGGAGCAAGGAGAACGTGATCAAGTTCTCATACGTTTTGTTAATCAAAGTTGTTCTATTTTAGTAGCAACCGATGTTGCAGCGCGAGGTATTGATATCAAAGAGTTACCCGCTGTTATTAATTATGAGTTAGCATTTGAGCATAATATTCATATTCATCGTATTGGTCGCACAGGACGTGCGGGTCATAAAGGTTTGGCATTGTCGCTGACAACTTCTGCAGATACAGAGCGTGTTAATGCGATAAAAGAAAATTTACTGTATCCGCTCACGTGGGGCAATAGTGGTGAATTAACGAAAAGTAATGCAGCTGTTTTTCTGCCTGAAATGATAACTGTGTGTCTTGACGCAGGGAAAAAAGATAAAATTCGGCCGGGTGATATATTAGGCGCGCTAACAAAAGATGCGGGCTTACCCGGCAGTGTTATTGGCAAAATTGATATAGCAGCTATTTGTTCTTATGTTGCAATTCATAAAAGTCACGTTGATCAAGCTTACCGATATTTGCAAAATGGAAAATTAAAAGGTCGTAAAGTGGGTGTGAAAAAGTTGCGATAAGCGCCTATTGCACTAAAATAAACTGTTTCGCTCCGCTGCCTGCTCCGCAAGGCATGTCTTAATTAACTTATTCGCATACAAAATAATCAATGAGCAAAGAATCAGACTGCTAATATACACAAGAAGCAGGCTATGATAACATTCTCGCTTTCAAAATCCATTTTGGAGAAGTTCCGTGAGAAATTCTATCAATAAAGCTGTTGCTTATTTTTTATTAGTCTTCTGCATGATGTCAAATAGCTACGCTTTAAATTTATATATATACAATATGTGGAACAACAAAGTTAAAGTTATCACCAGTGGAGAATCTATCCGTGAGCTTATTTTTGAGCCAAATGCTGGTGGAACATACCCACCGAAGGGTACTCCTTATAACATTGAAGTTTATTACTATACACCCGCTGGACATGAGCAATTAATTCCAGGTTGTGTTTATATTGGGGTAGCAGAAGATGACATGCAGATGAAGCTTACATTGGATCCGAAAGCTCCTAGTGTTCCGGTTTGTTCGTTTCACAAATTTGTTTAACAGTCTTTGTTAGCATCGTAGCCTGTATGAAGCGCAGCGGAATACAGACTACGATGATTCTAAGCCCAAACTACGCAATATTCTTTCATCATTGATTCAACCGTATAGTGTGCAACTGACTAAATCGACAGTAAAGATGTTGTACTAGTTTCTTTTTTCAAATCACGATACAAATTTTCATGTACACCAAGAGCCAAGAGAATCATTGGCATCTGATGCCTTATTTTCATTAACTAGAGCCTGTCGCCAATCCATAATTTATTAGGCGCCCATGTGTAAGCATATGAGCCTGAATCAAGTACTTCTTTCACGCCAATATCAGAATCAAAAGCAAGAGCTGCAACACGATTACCAGAGCAGTCGGCAGTGGCATAAATCTTTGCCATACAGAAATGCTGGTTTAGCTTACAAGCTTTATGGAAATCAGCTTCAGAAATTGTTTTGTTACTATGTGAATCTATGGCGCCAAATTCAGTTGAGCAGGATTCATTAATGACAAATGATAATGTGTTGTGAGTAGCGTTAACGATTTGAAGCCCCGTATTTGCAAATGCTGGTGTAGCAAGTATTGTTGCACCCATCAGTGCAGAAGCTAGTGTTTTAACTTTATTAAAGTTCATGTTCTCTCCAAGGAGTTTTAGACTAGCAAAATAATCGGGGGCAAGCAACCAAAATGAACAATGAAAAAGTAATGTTAATTAAGGTTACTTGACCCGCTACCTTTTTCAATCGATAATTTTCTCTCATGAAATTTACGTGAAAATCAAAATCTACACAGGGAAGTGAGCATGATTACGCGACCACACCAAACGTCCACAACGAATGGCGAAAAATCGAAACGTGAATTAGCCTTAGAAAAAAGATATGGAAAAATCGCGTTAAACTGGGTCGAACAGCAAAACAAAAAAACACTCCAACAATTTACCACTTCACAAGAATTTAAAGATTTTCACGATCAGCTACTCACTGTGAAAAGACAACAATACCCCGATGATATCATAGGAAACTACCTCTATAACTTCACAAAAAATAGGGCACACCAACAAGGTGTATGGCGCAGAACTACGGTAAGTGAATACCAGAAACCAGAACCAACGTGGGAAATACTGTTAGATATGGATGCACTACCTGAAAAGGAAACATGGCAAGCATTATTACCCGCTAAAAAAATGACTGAAAATCCCCAGGGTTCTTGGGTGTGGCAAAAAGTAGTAAGTTCAGGCACAGGCCGTCACATGATAGGACTCTCTTATGGTGGTGAAGATGATTGTATTTTTCGTGAATTTGATGAAAATAAAAAATCATTTGTCAAAAATGGATTTACACTGCGATGTGATGATGACGCAATCATTTGGCGCGACCCTAATTCGTTATTTATCGTTGATACCGATCCGCATCGCATCACCCAGCAAGGTTATCTTGCATCCGTGATTCGCTTATGGAAGCGAGGTGAATCATTAAATAACGCGCGTATCGTCTATCGCGAAAAAGATGATAACGATTTGTACGCAGAGATCATGGCTTGCAAAACGACATATGCACCGAGTTATCATCTCATTACACGCCACATTGATCATATTCGCAGTGAGTTTTTAAAGCTGAATGAACATGACTTCTCCTTATCGCGCATCAACATTCCCAGTGATGCAACACTGAATGGTTTTATTAGTCAATCAGCTATCTTTACGTTAAGTACAGCGTGGAAGTGTAAAAATGGTATTCACTATAAAGCAAACTCCGTACTTTCTATCGACCTAAATTCACCTCAGCTTCAGGCTATTCCTAAGATAGATGTAATTTTTGAAACTGAAAATACATGTATGGTAAATTCAATCAATGTCATCGGGAATGAAATTTTAGTCGACGTTCTCAATAACGTTAAAGGTGAAATTTACCACTGTTATTGGAATCGCGGCTGGAAAAAATTTAAATTACCACTACCAGCTGAAGGCAAAATCACGATTATCTCTGATCAGGAAAGGTTGCAATCCTGCTTTATACGCTACGAAGATTTTCTCACACCGGCAACAGACTACTGCTACGACCTGACCACCAAAAAAATTAAGATGACGCGGCAAAACCCTGCGTATTTTGATGCAAGCAATATGATTGCTCACCAATATTGGGCAACCAGTTTAGATGGCACAGCGATCCCCTACTTCGCCGTTCACGAAAAAACACTTAGTTATAATGGAATGAATCCCACGATTTTACATGGCTACGGTGGCTTTAAAACGCCAGAATTACCTCGCTATCTAACACCGACAGGAAAATTCTGGCTGGAAAAGGGTGGTGTTTATTTATTAGCGAATATACGTGGTGGCGGTGAGTTTGGTGCACAGTGGCATCAAGCCGCACTGAAAACAAATCGTCACAAGTCTTTTGAAGACTTTATTGCCATTGCAGAAGACGCCATCAAACGCGGCATCACCTCCCCCAAGTATTTGGGTATTCGCGGGAGCAGTAATGGTGGATTGTTAGTTGCAGTAGCATTTACACAGCGTCCAGAATTATTCACAGCGGTTATGTGCGACGTGCCTTTGCTCGACATGTTAAACTATGCCACTCCCGAACTGGGTGGAGATCGTTGGATCAATGAATATGGTGATCCCAAAGATCCCGCGACTCGTAGATTTTTAAAGAGCTACTCGCCTTATCACCATGTTTTTCCAAATAAACACTATCCGGAAATATTATTTTTATCGTCCACTGCCGATGACCGAGTCCACCCTGCACATGCACGCAACATGGTCTATCGCATGGCAGAGCAAGGACACGTCATACACTATTATGAAAGCAAAGAAGGGGGACACAGTGGTAACGTGAATCTAACTCACGAAGCATTCGAGGTGGCCTTAATACAAAGCTTCTTTCATCAAAAACTCATGTTACCTAAATTGATGTTATCGCTAACACCATCAACAAGGGCAGCCAAACTCACACAACGTTATTCACTCTTTCAAACTCCAAAAAGAAAGTTAGATCAAACAGAGGAAGAGGCTACTGTGAGCAAAAAGAAAAAACTATCGTAACTCCTCAAAAACTTCGGACAAATTTCTTTTGATAATTAATCCAGCCTAAAGGGCGAAACAAAACCATGGGAATTTGAGAATTCTATTATTTAACTCCTCTTCTTCTGTGGGAGCCATTATTTCAAGACCTACGCGAGATACTTTATTGAAAATGCTGCCGACGATGGGGACTTGGCCTAATAGGCTAGTTGCAAATGCTACGCACTCAGAAGTTTTTTTCCTGCGAAAAAAGCGAATAGGAATCAAAAAATTTATTTTCTCTCAAACATACCAGAATAGTATTTTTGGTACCAAATCGCATTGCTTCTGTTGAGGCAAAATACACTTCGCTTCGCTCTAAGAATTTGATGAGCGCATCTTTGAAATCATTAGGCAGGTTCATCTTGATTCTGCTTGGATCGCCCGTTCCGGAAACAGCAATACCGTCACCTAATTCTTGACAACAAATTGCGATTGATCCGTGTGTTTTCGCTATATGGCCTGCAGAAGTAAAATACATTTGAAACTGGCCCGACTCATCAAGTCTTTGGTATAAACTTCTCAACACAGAATCTTTAAAGTTTATATAAAGCTCTGGAAAGATCATGATATCTTTTACAATCATGAATAGTTTTTCTGCGGGTGTTCTCGGGAGTGTATCTTGTAGACATGAGTTGTAATGAGATTCAATTAAATCATTAGTCCATATCGGACTATTTCTGAATACTTCATATAAAGATTTTCTTTGTTTTTTTAAAGATAAAATAAAATCATTATATAACTGACCGTCTATATCTGCCGGAATATTGCGATGATTTTCGTTTTCTCTCGTTCCGCTCATACTCGTCATCTCAGATAAAGTTGAGCATCCTTCTCAGAGTGTTCTTGAACCTACCCCCCTATTTTTTGCTATACACTCGCCTTAAAGCCAGCGTCCTCTTTGCTTTCTTCCGAGTCTATTGTGGAACGATTTGATGACATAACCAACTGATCGACTACAGCACTTGCAGAAACGGGTTTAAACAGCGCCGCGAAAGGACAAAGTTGCTGCGCAGAGGTCGGTGTACTCAGACCAGGATGCGCCGCTCTGAAACTTCTAGCTTGCTCCTCTGTCAGCAACGCCGAGACAGCTGGATCAACCTGTTCACCAATATAATAACTATTTAACCAACTCTGAGCTGCTGGACTTGCAGCATGAACCAACTTATAAAGTTCTGAAATATCTCTATTCGCGAGCGCCTTACTTGTAAATAAATCGCTACCACCTGGATGCAAATTTAAAAAAGCAGTAATATCGTAAACTCTTCTATTAGCCTTAACCCAACAACTATCTTTCGTACCATGCTGGTTTATTTCCTCAGAAGTAAATGTTTTTTTTGCAGCCATTGCTTCACTTTCCAATGCAGGATCAGTAAAACTAAACGCTTCATAAACGACATTATTCGCTGAAATCAATCTACTGATTTCTTCTTTACCTAACAACGCTTCTAATTTTTCTAAAATAGATTTACTAAATAAAGTCCCACCACAAACATAAATGAAATACTCCGTTTCAAGCTGCGACACCGCCATAACGTTTTCTTGTAAAATCTGTTGGCGCGCTTCATTTGAATAGGCAATCTCCGTAGTAGCACCCGAAGTTAGTTTGTGGATTTTTTTAACTTGTCCCGTTTGCACAAAATGAACGGTTAAATTTAAATTTTTCAGCGCCGACTGCAAATTCATTTCCAACCATTGCAAATCCATGTCACGTGTAAATAAAACCAGTGTAATGGGCGCTACTGATTTTTCGATCGCGAGTTTATCTAAGAAATAGAGATAAGGAGAAACCCCATTACCGTTTGCAAATAATAAAATAGGTTTAGATGAAGGATTGGGCAAGGCAAATCTAACAGGTGGCAAAATACCACAAACAAATTGCTGACCTATCTGGCTTTCATCCGTTAAATAATGCGAACCCTGGCCGCGCGCCCCATTTGCATAGACTTGACGCTTAACCAATAAACGCACCCCAGAATCAGTCACACCACTCACCGAATAGGTTCTCACAGGTGCAGGCTGAATGCTTGTCACATCGAACACCGGGGAATCACAATGCGTCAAATCAGCGTATTGCAACAATACTTTTAATGTTAATGATTTTGCTTCGATATTCCATCTTCTTAATGCAGCGTTCCAGCTAGAATTCTGCGAGAGATCAACCTCCATATTCGGATCTTTATTTAATTTGCCTAAAGCTGTTTTCACTGCTTCAGCAGAATTTTTGATAGGAACTTCAAGCGTTGTTCCTGGCAAAAATAATTTCGCCATTTGATCACGACCATGATCACCCGCAAACAATAAAGTAACCGCATAAGTATCCCCAGACGCACCATCTTCACTGATTTTTTCAATGCCTTTAATCGTAAAAACTACATTATTTTGCACATCATCAAGACGACGTTTTTGACGGCTAGCATCAAGCATCGCACCCAAATCAGCCGAGATTTTAAAACCCATGTTAGATTCTGATCTCACCTCTGCACCCACGATAGCCAAATTCGCTGCAATATTTCTATGGACACCTAAAAAGCCATGTTTCCCGACATAAGCTTCATAAAGCATATTGAATTTATGTTTTAACAAGACCGAGTTTGAACCTTCGATCCATTTGCGCACGTTAGCTTGTCTGACTGCCTTTATAAATGCAGCGTGATTTGATGGCAGCATGGTAAATTTTTCTTGAAAATCATGGTGTAAATCGGTGTCATAATCCACATATGAAAATACATTTTCAATGAGATGCATCATCGGGATATCAAAACCTGATAAATTGGCTTCTTTTGAATAAGCACGTCGATTAAATTTAATAAAAGTGCCAGACCAAACCTCAAGGTCAATATAGTTATCACTGCCTTTTTGCAAATTGAATAACTTCAGAAACGCTTTTTTGAACTCTTGTAACACCTGAAGAAGCTCATCCAATTGTGCAGAAGCAGTAGATACATCGCCTGCAGAGATCGCGGCAATTAGTATTTGCATGGGAACAATTGCTTTAGCAAAATAGGCTTCTAAAACTACAAATCCCACTGTACTTACTAATTCTTCATAACTCTCAAACACTGGAACTAAAACATCTAAATTTCTTATGTCCAGCATATTGTCGAGCGTGTGGGGCATGTTTTTATCTTTATATTTCCAATTATTCAATGCTGAATCATTAATCGTTAATATTGGCATTGCACCGCGTCCAGCACGGCTATAAGCTTCTTCCCATAAGCTGAATAATTTTGGTAAATCTCGATCAGCTTCGGATGCTTGCCCAGCCAACTGACAAAGATAACCATAAGCATGCATAAGAGCACTGAGAATGACATTAACGCGCGCTAAGGCTTTGTCATTTAATGTGGCTAATTTTGTCTGCAGTGCTGGGAAATCCAGTGTGCCTTCTACTGTACGGAATGCTTCTATATTCTTTTCCCGCACCCAAAGAGGGAGGGCTGCCGCAATCTCATCCAGTTTTGCAATCTCCGGGGGAAGCAAAAGCAGCGGTGGTTCAACAGGAACAAAACCAAATTCAGCAGAAATAAACCCTTGGGCAAAACTATTATGGGATGGATCAATAACATTAGAAGATGAAACCCCAGAGGAAGATGCAACTTCAGAAAACCTTGTATTTAGCATATGAATACCCAGATCACAAATAAAACCACATGCATCCCAGCGTTGATTAGATTAGATCAAACTAAACTAAGCTTGATTAAATAATGAGTGTCGCGACCGTTCTGCGACAAAGAGCTTCACAATGACTTAACGCCCTAACGCGGGCTCGTCAGATTCGCGTTCTCCATGTCTTCTTAATTGACAATTGCGTAATTATCGTTCAAAATTTAACTGCGGTCAACCCAATAATATGATAAAAATATAATCAAATTAATACACAAACGAGAACAATTATGGCCTCACTTCGCAGAATTAAAGATGCCCCTCTCACAGAAATAACTTTTGAAATCACACAGTTGGTGAAACACAATAACGCCAAACTCGGCTATTGGGTAGCCTGTGGCAATTTTATTTATGATATATCTACCATTATCCAGAACCATCCAGAACTCATTCAGTTTAGCGGGAACTTTATTCCTGCAGGCTATCTACAAGCAAATCCATCATTACGCGCTAAGCTAGATAAGCATGTTATCGGCACCTTTTTTCGCAACCAAGACGATGAATTGAAAAAAGCTTTATTTGAACAACTCATCGAATGCACTCGTATTGAAAATCGCATTCATGCTGCTCTCGATGATGTTAATAGTGATCCTTTAGCTTCTTGCATAACACACGCACAAAACCATATCGCCGCTGTTCTATATGGTATTGCATTTGCTATCGATGACAATGAAGTTATTAATACTGCACTAACTACTTTTGCAACATTAGCCGAATCAACAACAGCCTATTTAAAAAAACATCCTTCTGAAAAATACTTTAAAAATGTTTTATTGCGCTACAAAGGACTCTGCTATCTTTTAAAGGATCTATTTAGCTCTATCATGCTATCCAATAATTCTTTAGCAATATTGGAAGAAGGACTGGAACTTTTCCGCAGAAAAACAAGAGA
Organism: Gammaproteobacteria bacterium; assembly: GCA_013286085.1. Taxonomy (GTDB): domain Bacteria; phylum Pseudomonadota; class Gammaproteobacteria; order DSM-16500; family DSM-16500; genus UBA5158. The sequence goes on from JABDGK010000010.1 coordinate 9,466, forward strand.
AAATATATTAGATGTGACAAACGATCATCACTATATCTTGCACAATCATAATGTCACTTTCATAGGTGGTAGTTTATCTAGTGTTGTCACTGCCATGCTCTTAAAACAAATAGGCATGGATGTCCATGTTTATGATAAACTCGATGATCCACGGGTAAAATACTCAGAACACTCCACGGCTTCCTTTAATTTAGTCATTTCTGATCGTGGCTTACTTGCCTTAGAACAACTTGGCTTAAAAGAACAAGTTCTTGCTATTTCATTTCCTTTATATGGTAGAAATTATCACCTCACACCCGATGATGTTCGTGATGAATTATATGGTCCAGCAGGCGAAAAATTAAATTGCGTTAGGCGCGAAGATCTATTATGCCTTCTTATCTCAGCGGCAGAAAAAATGGGGGTACACTTAAGTTATGGCGTGGAATGTCAGAAAATATTATTCCGCACAGGAGGCGGCGCCGTAATTGACGCTGTTGAAAAACTTTCCTGCCGTCTTTTACAAATTAATACAAACATCTTAATCGGTGCAGATGGAGTTAATTCCATCGTGCGCCAAACAATCGATAATCTTACACCAGATAGCAAAACATCTGTCATCTACCAACATGAGATGACATATCGAGAGTTTACTCTGCCTGCTGATAAAGCGGGGAGTTATCGACTTGCAACAGACAGACTGCATATTTGGCCACGCAATGAATTTACCTTTTTCGCTTGGCCAATGCCTGACAAGGCATTCACATTATCTTTTTTCATTGAAAAAAATCATCCTGTTGTTGCTAATCTACAAAAAGATCCTCAATTTGTTAATCAATTTGTAGAAGACCATTTTCCTGAGTTGAGCTCTTATATAGGCAGAATAATTTTAAATGAAACTACGCATAGATGGGGACTGCTTCATCAAGTCGATGCGCCAACATGGTATGTCGGCAATACAGCTGTTTTGATCGGCGATGCAGCGCATGCTTTTTACCCTTTCTTCGGTCAGGCTGCTAACAGCGGGCTAGAAGATGGTTTGGTATTATCGCAATTAATTGCGGCACAATTACCAGAACATTATTCTAACCTGGATTTTGATACCATTGATTGGGAAAAAGTCTTTAGTGAATTCGCACAAAGAAAACAAGATACGGATACTATTGCCAACTTAGCTAATGGGCACTCGAAAAAACTTTCCTCACAAACAAAAAGCAAAGAAGAATTTGAGCTGCAAAATAAAGTTGCATTGGAATTGATACGACAAGGCGTACCATCACTTCATCATAATTTATCATTTACGACAACACCCTATAGACATGGCCCCCAAATATCTGCAAATCATGAAGACCTACTCGGCGAAATCACAACCCAATTAGCTGCAAAAGCAAATCCAGCAACAGATCAAGATATTACCGAAGTCGTTGCTGCTGCAATAGCAAGTCGCCACGACGCTACTAAAGTCGTTGCTGCTACAAGTCACCACTCTCAAACCCTGAGGCAATTAACCTATTCGGCAACAAATAGCTCCCAGGTAAGGCAGTTTTCAATATGGCATAAATCTAGTGATGATCAAACAAGACAAGCCTTAGGGACTACCACGCTCGTCGACGTAAAGCACACTCATCAAACTGGCATCTCTTACCAATCGTCGGCTCAGAAAACCTGAAGCAGACTCACGCCACCTTTACACCGGACACAACTTTCAGATTGCCTGTAAACTTATCCTGGAATTTATCCCAGATTCCAGTTTCGATGTCATCTTAATCTTACGATGCCTCAACAGTGGTTCAGGGTAATTCGTCTTTCTGATTCTCACCTGACAGATTATTCTACCTTTTCACACTTAATGCTCACGACCATAGCTCTTTACTACAACCGCTTAAGCTTGTTTGAAGCCTGTTTCTGATAACTGACCTCGATGAGCCTTCCATCATCTTTCCTACAGCCTTACACCTCCATCCTACTTCCTTGTAAAATGGTTTGTGTGCCTGTAGCACACAGGTTACTTGACCCTATTTCTTCAGAACCCACGCCTGACCCAAATATCTCCTTGTAAAGAAATTATGGCAATTGAAGGCATAGGCCCACTCACAGCCTCTGCCGCTGAAGTAAGGAATCAGAATAGCCATATCCTCATCGCCGTGCTTATGGAGATATTGTATAAAACCGAAATCTGACATGAACTACCGCTGCAATTTTTCTTTGGTCTCAATGAGGAATATAGCGATATCGACAGATGTTTCTTTAAACTTTGGAATGGTTTGATTCGCTAATAATGCTTCGATAAATTCATCAAGGCAAATGATTTCGCGAAGTAAACGACGATAGACTGCACGTTGAAATATTTCAAAATCTTCATCTCCCAATTGTTGCTTGAATTGCTACACAAGCCTCTGCAAACGAACACAATGTTGTGTACTTGTCTGCTGACTCTTTGATAATCTTGCTAATATCACTAATAGGTATTCGATATGCATCTTGAATGGTCTCAAGTCTTTTACGGAAAAAATCTTCCTAAAAATCAATTTCCTCGACGGCCACTACTTGACTAGCCTCTCGTTGTTTCTCTTTTAGGTAAGCTTGTCGCTCAGCACTATCTACCAGATGGTTGGTGTGACGTGTACCTGACATTGTTGCTCCAGATAAAATTTAATTGCAGAGAATCAAAAGTACCTATCGATTGAGGTTACTTACCCTATTTCTTTTCAATTTAAGTCGTGATCTTGCATTTGACTCTATGCGCTTTAGAGGCGTTGTTGCATAAATCGTAAATCCCCTCTCCTCCACAAAAAGCGTGGAGGAGAGGGGGTAATTTGATTTATGCAACAACGCCTATCTAGGGCTTAACTCGCCAAGCTCCGTTTTCAAATGAATCGGGGTAACCGCAATGAACAATAAAAAAGTCATGTTGCTTGGGTTACTTGACTCGGTTATCTGCTTCTATTTCTTTGATTGAGAAAACCGACGTATTAAAACCCCAATTTCACTCGCAGCCGTTTGGTTTTTATTATTACCATTCGCCGCATAAAAATCCACGTACTCCTGGGGTTTCGGCAAACCAAGACAAGGCGTTTTTCGATACAGAGGCACATATTTACATGCTCTAGCATTTTTAGTTTGTTCGCTCGCATTGTTTCCGAGTTGATTTGCAAAAAAATTCTCATGCACCGCGTGCACTTCTTTACAAATTAGACCATACAACTCACCCCAATCTGCAAGCTTCTTACCATGATAGCGAATCTCTAACAGTCGCGAAAATTGCAATGGATACTGTTTGATGCAGTGCAGAGACGTTTCTGGCAAACTAAATATTATCTCGAGCCATACAGGCAGCCCTCTTCCAGAATATTGATCAATGCGCGCTCCTTGCGTCATTAACCAATTAAAGATTTCACTATTATCATTGATCGCCGCATAATGAAGTAAAGTTCTATCATACTGATCTATTGCATTAACATTGTTATTTTTAAGATATACCGGCAGTAAGATTTTTAGTGCTTCGATATTATTTGCATAAAAAGCCGCAAGTATGACTTTATAAAGAAACTTAGGATTCGCTTCAATAGCTCTGATTAATTTCCGACAGTGTTTATGTTTGATACTGAATTCAGGATGCTTCACAATCTGCAAAAATGCATTCGCAGCGGAACGTAAAAGAGTATCTCGCCTACCCCTACAGGAAACCGCATGATGATTGCTATCCGCATAAAACTTCTGCAAATTTTTCAGCAACTCATCCACTTCAGCAGATGGTAATGCGAACATAAAAAATGGTTTGATCGTTTCTCTAATTGAATTATCGTGCAATTTATTCATTAGCATAGTGTATGCAAGATGAATTTGAATAATGAATGTTCGCGCAAGGTAATCATCACCCTGAAAATATTGTTTATTTTTTTTCTGCGCCAGCTCAAACAAAGGAATCAGAATAGCCATATCCTCGTCGCCGTGTTTATGGAGATATTGTATAAAACCGCAATCTGACATTAACTGCTGCTGCAATTTTTCTTTGGTCTCAATGAGGAATGTAGCGATACCGACAGATGTTTCTTTAAACTTTGGAATGGTTTGATTCGCTAATAATGCTTCGATAAAGTCATCAGGACAAATGATTTCGCGAAGTAAACGACGATAGACTGCACGTTGAAATACTTCAAAATCTTCATCTCCCAATTGCTGCTTGAATTGCTCAATCAAGGAAGATGGCTGTCCTGCATCCTCTCGTATGATGGTTTTAAGATACGATAAATTAGGCTGCTGCGTAATTGGAGCTTTTTCGATCCGAGGCTCACTTGCAAAAAATCCAGAATAAGACTCAGCATACGTACCTTGATAGCTCGCTATTGCGTGCTCCACATCAAATAATTGAATACGTCCATTTTGATCTTTGCCGATATTATTGGCGTGTAAGTCACTAATTTCTAGACGCTGAATGACTACACAAGCCTCTGCAAACGAACACAATGTTGTGTACTTGTCTGCTGACTCTTTGATAATCTTGCTAATATCACTAATAGGTATTCGATACGCATTTTGAATGGTCTCAAGTCTTTTACGGAAAAAATTTCCCTGAAAATCAATTTCCTCGACGGCCACTACTTGATTAGCCTCTCGTTGTTTCTCTTTTAGGTAAGCTTGTCGCTCAGCACTATCTACCAGTTGGGCAAATGTTTTTAATCCAGGGATATAAGTACTAAGTTTTCCTTTTAAAATAGATCCCGTTTCATTAGTCACAATTCTTGCTTTAAGATCGACACCCATAAAATTCATATATTCTGAAATGACAATATCAATATAAAGCTGAAATCTCATCTCGGCCTTATTCCATCTCTTCGTGGCATCGTAACCAACAGCCTTGTTAATGAAATCTCGATAAGCAGGATTAAGTTCGCACGTCTTATAGACCCATTCTTGTTCTTGACGTTTTGCACTACCGCCGTTTGGTTTGGGTGATTTCTTTGCTTTAAGAACAATATGCTTAGGCGGCGCAGTAGGTTGATCCGCAAGAGGTCCCAACGCTATGATAGTTTGCTCAGATTTAATATGGTTGGTGGGACGTGCACCTGACATTGTTGCTCCAGATAAAATTTAATTGCAGAAAACCAAAAGTACCTGTCGATTGAGGTTACTTACCCTATTTCTTTTCAATTTAAGTCGTGATCTTGCATTTGACCCCATGTGCTTCTATTTCTTTAACAGACGCAGAATTTTTTTCTGCGCAATAGAAAAAAGAATTCACCGATTTAGCCAACGAATTTTTACGCTCAACTAACTGTGCTTTAGAACGATCAAGCCCAGCCTTGCCAATCGTATAACTACTGTCTAACAGCGTATAAGTCGCGCCTCCCACACCACCCACAATCCTTCCAGCGACATGACCCATGATTCCAGTCACGTCTGACATGACTAACCCGAAGGTTATACAAAGCAACTCTTGGGGAAAAGTGACAGGGGATCCCATATTGCTATAGGCGAATGCGAGATAAAACGGTACCGGATAACAGCAGACCCCAACGGCGCCGACAAGCACCCCGCCAATTTCAGAGCCAATCTTAATATTTTCAATGAGTTGGGACATTTTTCCGGTCTCGGCTATTTTCAGTGAGGTCAGACAGCGTTCCTATTCTCCTGAGAGCGTTAGACTTTAGATATGCGCAGCATAACAAAATGATCTAAATTTGTCCAATAATGATTTTTTCCGCTTAGTCAATTTTCAACTAATTAAAAAAGTTGTTAGTTAGCGATACTTGACGCCACCACATTGATCGAGGACTTTATACTCGCCAAGCTCCGTTTTCATATACCACTTCATCATCAAGATAAACTAAATGCGTGACAGCAAAAACATCGACATGATGCCAAGTATTTCCGCGTTTAAAGAGAGATTTTTTGTAGGCCCCATGTTTTGCACCCAAAGACAAATGCACACCGCACATCCGCTCATAGGTACCAATATCATTCACTAATTTGTTTTTTGAAAATGCGCGATTCATACCAAAACCCAGTTCGCGCAACCATACCTCACCTTCATCGGCACGAATATTATCGAGCACCTTATCGAATTCAGGCGTTGAGTCAATCACATCGGTTACGCGTCCTTTGGTAACAACCAACGTAATTGGCTGTTCAGGTTTATTAACCATAAATGCACTATCACCAAAAGCAAAGATGCGAACGCGCCCATTCACGGATTCTATATCTTGCGCTTCTGTAAAAACTTCGCCAATTGGAAATTGCCCGCCAATATTTTTCATACCCGTATAATCGCCGATGTTTAATTTCGCTGATTCCAAAGGCGAAGCAAAAATCAGGCGTTCACCATCGCTATCGACAACAGCGCTACTGGCATGATCAATTAGATTCTTCAGCGCATGACCCACACCATGAAAATAAATCGGATCGTAGGCTAACGATTCAATATAATAAATCCCCTCCTCGCCTGACATGCGTCCTAAATGCGGATGTTCAATGACTTTTAATGATTGTTCGAAGAGCTCAATACGAATTCGGAAATCCTTCAGACGAAAGCTGGTTGACTGAATAAGCACAACCAGGTCAGAAGGGACTAACATTTTAAAAATAGCGAATATCTCCGCAGGAGAAATCGCATCAAAATCAATGAACATAGCCTCGGGAAGCACTCTTCGATAAGCCTCTGTCAGCGCAACAGCAAGTGGACACTGAGTGTCAGCGATAACTACAGCCGCTTGATTAGAAGAATGCTTGATCGCGAGCGATAAAATATCATTGAGATGTTTTGCAGCTGTAATAATAGCTGCTTCAGGCAGTTTATCGTTTTCATTGAATTGACTCTTAACGGATTCGTGCATAATTCTCTTCGTATTGTAGTGGATCGTATTCAAAAAAAGTGTAGCTTACCAAAAACCTTGCCGGAAATCTGCTTTGCAAGCATGGAGGGGCGATTTGACCCCATGTGCTATTCAATTGACAACAATAGAGCAAAAATATATGATTCTGACTCAAAATTTATCACGCCTTCTTTGGTGCTTATGAGGATCTTATGTTTTTCAAAAAAATGAAAGGATCATTATTTACACTAAGCACCCTGGAATACTGGGGTATCGCCGCTACGCTGATTGCTGCAAATTATTACTCTTGGCAAGATGAATTAGATCATGTGGATATGACTAGAATCTTAGCCTCTGGTCATACACTTTTTACCTATGTCAAAATAATCGATAACTTAAAACGTGCTTATATCGAAGATGGCGACAGATTACCCCTTTTTTCTAGCACTGCCGTGTTCTCTGTCGGTGGCGCAGTTTCACTTGCCGGTGTTTGGTTAACGAATAATCCCATTTATAATTTTACCTGTGGGGTTACCAATGCAAGCTGCAACTTCTTTTCAAAATTTTCGACACATGCTTATCGAAAACATGTAGATGATATTATTTTTCCAACAACTACTAGTATGTCTGAGGACGCTAATCATGTTGTTATAAATGATGATGAAGCAGGATTCGCTTCTCCCTCTACTCTTTCTATTCAGGACTCAACTTCGCGGTCGGAATTGCTAAATAATAAAATATTATAGCTTTTCTTGCTCCATAATCTCTAAATAAATTCCCCTTTTTCAAAGGGCGTTGTTGCGTAAATCATAAATTCCCTCCTCTCCCCAGCCCTCTCCTCCACAAAAAGCGTGGAGGAGAGGGGGCAATTTGATTTATGAAACAACGCCTTTTCAGAGGAGAAGGCGCTTAGCACTTGCATCCTGCTGCCGAGCACGCGTAGCCTTCATCAACTCTTTAACAAAACTTTGCGTTGCATAATAGTTTGTCTCATCAAGTGGAATGTGAAGAGCCTCAAAAATATTTTGGAAAATTTCTCTATTGATGAATTCTGGAAGGGGGCACTCATCAACCATATGCATTAAAAAATATTCCACATTAGGTACAGCCGTTGCACTTTGCTGAACTTCCGCAATGCATTCGCGATACCAAGCAACAAGGTCGGGAGCATGCTTTGCATCATTCAAATAAGCGTGCGCCTTTCGCAAAGTGGAACCTACGCTACGCGGTAAAATCGGCAAATAAGAACTCAACAAAATCAAGGTGACACTCAGATATAAACAGTGTGATGGGTCTTTATTGGGTCCATGCTTCTGGTGAGACTCTTAAATATTCTTCCAATAAAGCAGCTCTGCGCTCAAAAGTTTGCGCGGCATACACAAATCGTGCATAGGCATCATAGGCCTCCCGCACTGCTGAATGAGAGCACCATACTGAATAAATAATACCCCGAGACAGATCAACGACATGACCTTGCTCAGTTAACATTACAAATACATCTCTGACTCCTAAAGTCAGTATCTGCAGTATATCCGGAGAAATGCGTTCGCTTCCTAATAAATTGTTTGTCAATTGCTGTATGAGACTGAACGCTGCTTGGCAGTCTCTGTTTGCAAGATGTGTTTCCAAAATCGGTTTCTGCCTGCATAGCATATCTGCAACCGATCGAAGTTTTGTTTGTCTTGGACCATATTCTTTTTGGGCTTGTTGCAAAATCGCTTGCGCCTCGTCTGATGTAATCGCGACGGCTTTTATAAGATCCATGGGTATATATTTTTCTTGAGACAAAAGCATACCTTCATACACACTATTACTGAATTGCAGCACATTCGGAACCAAACCATGCACCCCTCTTTGGCCCTGCCCCAAAAGACCAGAACGCACGTTTTTATGCATCCAACTCAATAAATGCTTGGGATAACTACCTTGTGTGCGATCGAGTGAAACAGGAAATTTATCTGGGAAACGCGCGTGCACTAACATCAACGCACTTAAAAGCGCAGAACCAGATCGACCGATACCCGCAGCACAATGAAAAAAAATCCCACCCCGCTCTGGATGATTTAATGCATCGCACACCATATTATAAAAAAGCATCCTGCTTTCATCCGTAAACTTAACAGGGCATAAATCCAATGTAGCGACATGCAGAATGCGCGTCTCGTAATCTAACACGCCATTTTTATATAATTGCCAATGGAACAAAGGTAATTTTTCATGTTTTTTAATTGCAATAACAATTAAATCGGTACCCGATAGGAAAGACTGTTGTCTAAGAAAAACATCTGAACGTGCATTTAAAAAAAATCCGCGGTTCGCCTGATAAGAACTTGGATCTCTATCCCACATGCTCGCATCAAAATAAGCAGCATGTCCCCAATAGTGACCTTCTGTCACCGCAACGACATAACATGCCTTTGTGGGCTTTAAAGATTCCTCAGTAAATTGCAAGGCATTATATGCAACAGACCATCTATCACTAGAACTGGGCTTAGAACCTATGCTACGAACAGGATTTACCATCCCTTCACCTATTGCAAAAGGTAAATCAGGCACGAGATGCCAGGCTTTTTGGGGTCGCTGCCAAACAAAAGCATCTCCTTTTAAATCTTGATCCTGTAACATGGGATACACTATCAATGCATTCTTTTGTACATCCCGAGCCTCTGTCACGGTATATGTTCCTGATGAACTCATCTAAACCCCACTTATTTAAGCTTTCAAGTCACCGCCTCTCCTCCATGCTTTTTAGGCGTTATTGAATAAATCAAAATTTCAAAATCTCCCTTCTCCCACAGTGCTTTTCTGTGGGAGAGGGGATTTTGAAATTTTGATTTATTCAACAACGCCTGCTTTTTGTAGAGGAGAGGGGATTTACGATTTATCTACCACCGCTTCTGAGTTTCTTTGAAACTGAAACCTCATCATCGCATTGTTTTTCATATTCGTATAGGAGATAGCTGTTGTTAATTGCTATTAAATTTTTCTCAAAATGCTTGGTAGTAGACTCCGTCATTTTTTCTTTGCTAAGTAATATAATTTCATCACAAATCTCACTCATAGACCGCGCTATTGAAAACTCTGTGGGATTAGCATAAGTTTTTTTATATTTTTGGTGCAGTTTTTTTCCATTTCCATCTTTTTCTATTAGTATCTTGATTTCTTCTACTTTTTGTTCTGCCGAAATATTTTTCTTATCCATGATAGTGCGAAGATGTATTCCCAACACATTTTTATCATTTTTTAAAATGGAAATGCTATACCTAATGCTGTTAAGAATCCGCTCGTGCAATGTGTAAGAATGGATTAAATTTCTACGACGCAGGATATCATGAGAAATGGTAGGATGAAACAGTCGATGCATTGCGGTTCCTGATTGATGTATGACGAGTATACTCCCTGATTTTTGCTGTTTTTGAGGCATCATTTGTTTCGGTGGGACAGGAATACTTAAACTAAATGACTGCGCTTTTATGTCTTCGGAGCTGAGTAGCTGGGAAGTCAATGTTGCTTTTTTTTGAGCGAAATTAGGTGCGTTGTCAATACCAAATCGACGTTGGTTTTTAGCTGCTCTGCTACTAGAGATAGGTCGGCTAGGTGTAAAAACTTTTTTTACGGTTGCCAGAATTTCACTAGTAAACAAAGGGGTAAATGTTTGTGTTCTTTCACTCGGGCTGCTCAGTGGTCTACGGAAAGAGGCCGGCACAGAAATTTTAGTAACAGGAGGCTTTGGCATCAATCGCGGAGATTCTAGTTCAGTAAACCTATCTACGCGAGGAATTCGATCCCGTGCTCTTTGTAAAAGAATTTCAAACGCTGGGTTAATTTCATAGAGACTTTCAATGTCTTTATTTTTTATATCTGCATTGTCATCATGATCATCCAATTCACTCATGGTGGGTGCGGAATGCATGTGTAATTCCATACGCTGTCTACGCATTAAATCTAATATATTTTCTTCTTCATCTTCATCTTCATCTTCTTTATCTTCATCTTCATCTTCTTCCTCTTCTTTTTCTGTCTGATCTTGATTTTCGCGTGATAGGAATAGGCTCCTACCAGCTTCGTTGTTGTCGTCATCTTCTTGAGTTGAAAATCGGCTAACCTTTGTGGCCTTTATTGTTTGAACGAGACCATAGTTAGACTCAGCTAATGCCGCTGCCATTTTCTCTTCAACCATTTCTGCTTTAATTTGCGCAATGGCTGATTGGACGCTCAGTGGAATTTTTCTTTTGCTATGCATGCTATCCCCATGATTCTTAAATTATAATTCATAGAACAGCATAATACAGGTCAAATATTAAGCAAACATTAAGACTGCGCAATAACGTATGGTATATCAAGGTAAAACCATATCGATGGTCAACACGCTATTCATGCCATCATCGAGCAATGGTATTAATAATTCAGATAAATCTAAATGAGGTTTAGCTTTATCGTAATTTTTTCGAGATTCTGCATTTAAAAAACAGACATACAGACCATTTATACCCACGAGCAAGCCAGCTAGAATCCGGTGACACTTGATAAGCTTTCACAATTTCATCAGGAAAATCAAAAAATACCAGAGAACCAGCATAAGATTCCATAATTCATGGAATAGTATTTTTAAATAATTTAACTGCATTAGTTAGCTCATCAATTTTTTCTTGAGTAGCATTTTCTTTTAATTTCCATCCACCAATATGAATAATTTTCATGTGGTTCTTTTTTATAAATTTATCATCAAAATAGTTAGCTTTTTGTTAGGGCGATAGCCGTAGCCCTTGACTGTCGATAGAATTTAATTTTTAATGCACTACCCTCTTATATCAAACGAGTGATTCATATGAACGTCAAGCATTTTCTTCCTCAATTGTCTCTATTGGCGATAACAACCTTTTTTGCTGTCACTCAGTCATTTGCAGCCACTATTTATTTGCAAGCCAAGCAATATCTCGATGTGACAACCGGAAAACTGGTACAGCCGGCGAATATTTTAATAGAAAACGGTGTGATTAAGGCGATAAATCCGCGTAGTGTTCCTGCTAATGCAACCATCGTCAAGCGAGACGATTTGACTTTATTGCCCGGCTTGATGGATATGCACGTGCATCTTCCTAGTGATTTTAACGATAAATTTTTGCAACAAATGACACAAGAAGATGATGCAACCGCCACATTGCGTGGCGTGAAAAATGCGAAGATACTTTTGTTAGCAGGCTTTACCACCGTCAGAAATTTAGCCGGAACAACAGGAGAAAATTTTGTTGATGTGAGCTTATCAAAAGCAAGTGATGCGGGTTGGATTATAGCACCCCATATTATTCCTTGTGGTCACGCATTAAGTATTACAGGTGGGCATATGGATCCCGATATGCTGGGTGGTTTTAGCGAAAACATATTGCCGATGAATTACCGTCTTGGTGTTGCTGATGGTGTAGATGAAGTCGTAAAAGCAGTACGTTACCAAATTAAATATGGCGCGAAAGTGATTAAAGTGGCAGGTACAGCGGGTGTGTTATCTGCAGAAGACGGGGTTGGGAATCAGCAATACAGTGATGCTGAGTTGCAAGCAATTGTTGCAGAAGCGAATCGTCATGGTATTCCAGTTGCAGTGCATGCGCATGGTACAGCCGGCATTAATGCCGCTATTAAAGCGGGCGTGCGCTCCATTGAGCATGGTTCTTTGTTGGATGATGAAAGTATTCGCTTAATGAAAGAACATGGTACGTTTTTAGTGCCAACGACTTATGTAGCGGAAGCACCTAATTTACATCTTAGTCCGACTTCACAAAAGAAAGCCGATTATCTTTTCCCCTTAGCAAAAGCGAATTTACAAAAAGCCATTAAAGCGAATGTAAAAATTGCTTTTGGTACAGATTCCGGTGTGTATCCACATGGCGACAACGCGAAAGAGTTTGCTGCTTTAGTTTCACGAGGCATGTCGCCTTTAGAGGCGATACGCACGGCAACGGTGAATGCAGCTGAATTAATGAAGCTTGAAAATCAAGGTCAAATCAAAGAAGGCTATCATGCGGACATCATTGGTCTTGCAGAAAATCCTCTCGTCAATATTCGTACATTGGAAAATGTAAAGTGGGTGATGAAAGATGGCGACATTGTTAAGTCATCGTAAAGCGTAATTTTTTTATATACAGCTCATCCCAAGTTGTGTATAATATGCTCGATATTATCGAGATTTGCCATGCGTTTAACTCTTCCCTACAAAATTGCGATTGCCCTCGACATCACAAGGATTGATCCGTGAGTTCGACAAGAGCAAGCAAAGATCAACTAGTCACAGCCACTCCGGCACCCCTGCCAGTGAGCGCTGCTGTCGCCAATCAATCCGCCGTCACCGTCGGTTTCTCTGCCAGTTTCGTCATTGAATATAATCAGCTGATTTTTGGTAATGAAATTGACAAGGGCACATTCGGAACGGTATATCGGGGAACATTGAAATGGAATGGCCAAATAGTTGCCATTAAACAGCTACATAGAGTAAACCAACAAACCATAGCCGATTTTCGTGCAGAGAATGAAATGCTGAAAGAAACGCGAAGACTTTCATTGAAACACGTTGTGGGATATTTGGGATATGCAGAAAATCTAAATCCACCGTCATACAATATTGTTATGGAGTTTGTGCCAGGAGGGAATGCGGATAATTTCATAGAAAAATATTGTTTTCTACCGAAAATTATTCCCTTGAAAACCTGTTATAAACTGTCAGTAAAAATGATCTCTGCTGTCAAAGAATTGCATGCGGCGGGCATTGTGCATAAGGATATAAAGCCAGGAAATTTTTTACTTACCGAAAATGGTGACGTTAAATTAGCCGATTTTGGTCTTGCTGTTAAGTTGGATAAAGCGAAGTCTAGGGTGTCCGGTCCGCAAGGAACTCCCGGTTTCATGGCGCCAGAGATCATTACAAAATCTGAGTTCAGTAAAGCAACGGACATGTATGCGTTTGGCTCAACTCTATATATGATGGCTGGTGAAGGTGAGCCATTTGAATATCTGAATAATGCGATGCAAATTCTATGGACGGTGAGGCAAGGCAAGCAGCCCCCTATATCGCCTCATTGTCCGCCAAAACTAGCTGAGTTAATTAATTTATGTTGGCAAGCTCAACCAGCTCAACGTCAAAACGCAGAATATCTTTATAAAGAATTAGAAAAACTACAAACAGCCGCAGAAAAAGATGAATCAAACATAGATGCGTCATCCCCTGCGGAGTTCGAGCAACAATTCCAAACAGCCTTGATGTCTTATCAAATAGAATCATTCGATGAATTGACTAAAGTATCAAACCGGCTCACTAAAGAAAATCATGCAAAGTTTTACATGTTGCAAAAAGAAAAAATGACGGATTTATTTTTTTCTGAATTGACGCAAGTGCAAGCACAAGAAAAATATAATAGTTACATTCAATTATTTTATACCGCTGTTCCAGAAAATAAATGGGATGAATTCATTGACTCACTTAGCGCTGACAGGTTAGCAATATTCGTGGCGTTAACGGCTGAAGCAATAGAACAATATGATTTTCCTCAGAAAAAACGGGGAGAAAATGCCTATTACCAGCTATTATCAAACAAAAAAATGCATGGCATCATTGAAAAATTATCAGCCCGCAAAAAAGCAGTCATTTCAGCAACATTATCCAGAGAAGTTAATCTTTATCAAGTCAAGAATCAATGTGATACGCATAGTGCGTTGATTGAGGGGAACCCGGCTTATCGGTCATTTAGATATTTTGAGTTATCAACGCGATTAAATCCCCAAGCTATTAATTGCATAGCATTGGCATCCTATTATGCTCATGCCGATGTGCTAGATACAGAAAAAGCGCTACATTTCCTCAATATAGCCTTTGGACTCATTAGTGACGATGCTTTATTAATACGATTAAAATCCTGTGTTGATGCATTGAGTAACCAAGATAGTAACTTGGTTGCAAAAGCGCGTGCCAATGTGATTAATACTTTATTTGGGAACGACAAATATCTTTTTCTCACGAAGCAATTAGTCGGATTAACGACGCCTGATCAACAAGCCTTTATGCAAGGCGAAGGCTTAAAACAGTATTATTATTGTGTAGGAAACACGTCAGACTACCTGAAAGTATGGGTTGTATTAAACGATGATTTTGATTTTAATTTAATTCCAGGGAGAGAAGTTCAATATCAAATAAAAACAGATGATGATCTTACTATACTATTATCAAATCGCCCATTAGCGATTAAGATGAAATTATTAAATTGTCTCTACCCTGACTATAATGTACTGCCCTATTTAATTAAATCGAATGATGCCGAATTAAAAAAGACATTTTTTGAATCGATGGCACAACGTTTTATTGATGATTGGTGGCAGGGACGTCATCCGGTACATAAATTATTATATGGCATGTTGTTTTATCCGGAGCTTGCTCCGTACTTTACATTGACTGACGCTCTGCTCGAATCGTTATGCGCTACAAATGATATTGCAAACTCCACTATGAGTCGCATGTTAGTACATGCGCTTGTGGTGAAACAAGAAAATCTCAGCAAGCGGTTTATGGAGATATACGCCAACGTATTACAACTGCTCCGTCTTCGTGATGCTTATGATAACCCCAGCACGCAATTAATTGCATTGACAGAGGTTGGTTGTCGGAAAGAGATGTCTTGGTTTGGTTCTTATCATAACGATAAATTTATCGTCCCAGCACCAGGGAAAATAACCAATCTTGGTGATTGGATAATCTGTATAAAATTACTTTCACCTGAAAAGCTACTCGAAGTTTATAACGAAAATTCAGCTGTGATTAATGAGTTCATATGGAAATCACTCTGCCTTCAAAATGGCAATGATGAATTTTTATCCGCCATTGATCGCGCGATGCCACCTTGTATTGTGCCGCAACTCGTTGCTAGCGGATCAGATAAGCAACTACAGAAATTTACTCGGCTTGTTAATAAGAATGATGCTTTACTTGCTGATAAATTATCACAAAGTGGATGTGAGGCGCTTTATTGTTTACTTTCTACAGAAAGAATAAAATTATCCTTACTTGGAAATGCGTCTCAACTAGAGCACTTATCAGAGGAATTTTGTGACAGCTTGATTGCTGAAGATGCTATTGATGGATTGGTTAAAAAAATTAAACTCTATGAATTTGTCTGCGATGTGACTAACACATATCAATATTGTTACGATCTTGCATTGTTATATGTTAATGCGGAAAAGAATTTTGATAAAGCAATTTTATTATTGCAGCGCGCCTCTTTCTTAGCAACAGATGATGATGACAAAGCAAAAGTTGCGAATCTACTGCAAGAAATAGATAAAAAATTATTATCAGCCGATGAGCGATATCAATTAGACAGGACAGTCATTATCATCGCTTTTTTACGTGGAGAACAACACAGTATTCCTATTGTAGCATTGTGCGATATATTGATTGCTATTAAAAATGAGGATAGCCTCTATTTACTACTTAATGCAACGAAGGGTAGCATTAATAAATTCATACCAGCAGTATCAGAATTAAAAATATTTTTGCATACAACTCATGATGTTATTCATGTAGAAATGGCACGTAATTTATACCTTGATATTTTTATTATTCATAACAAAAAATTAATAACTTTTGATTTTCTTGTCAATTTGGACGCAGCGGTTCCTAGCTCAATGCGTGAAATATTTCTTAAGAACATACAGGATCATTCACCTGCTGAGGCATTGGCACAATTCCTGGTGTATGATGGCGATATAAAAGAATTGGGTCGTATTAAGCTACACCTTATTGAAGATGATGCGCTATTTGAGAAAGCTGTACATGTTGCGAGAAGTCCATCTATGTTTGGTCATTTGATAGGGTTAAAAATCAAGTATATTCGTGAAAAAGTATATGTTGATAAAGATGCTAAAATTGTCGCCGATTTATTAGTGCTTAGCATCATGCGAATTATTGGATCGAATATTTCAGTATCCATTAGCGGTATTGAAAATGGAGATGCGCTAAAGCTATTTACTTCTGCTTTAACGACAGTACCCAGCCGGCATTATGCATCGATGATACATGCGTTAAAAGAACAAGTTAGAAATCTATCAGGGCAGCCACACAGGAATAAATTGTTTTCGCATTCAGAACACGCTCCAGAAAAATCACAAGAAGTTATGCTAGCTGCAACGCCAGTGCAGATGATAAAAAAATATTGGTGAAGCCACTTGCAGAAGAAAAAAAGGGTCAAGTAACCTCAATAAAAAAATGCAAAAACATGTTGCAAAAATACGTTACGGATTGCTTATGAATGTTGGTTGAGGTTACTTGACCCTAATTTTTACTTGATGCGTATCGATGTCACGGGGTTCGAGGCTGATATAACCACCGAGATTACGAACGAGTGGTGGTCGCGCAGGAATAGTCGGTAAATTTTCTTGTTTATCTAAATCTTCTGGCTGGAAGCTAATATAGCCACCGAGATCACGAACAAGTGGTGGTTTAGGAAGTGCTTGAGTGCGGAAAATACTCTGAGTAGAGAGTGCTTGAAATGAGGTTGCTTGAAAATAGGTTGTTATACTCCGGTTCACAAAAGAAGGAATTTCGAGCAACGGAAATGATTGCGATGGCTGCACTAATTGTTGATCACAATCCAAAGAAATATAGCCCCCCAAATTCCGGGTTAATAATGGTAGCGGAGGGCAAGAATCTGGATTGCATGGTTTAGCTGTTTGACTTGGGTTAAGGTCTTGTCGAAACATTATCGTTTCCAAATTTCGCCTAAAGAATAAAACGCATCCGTGCGCATAATATCAAAAAACAATCTATTTTGTACAGATAAAACAACCGCCATATTCGAACAAGTTAACCATTTGTTTATTATGGTTAAAAAGCATTATCGACGATTTATGGTAAAATATTATTAAGATACACGTTGCATTTCAAGAACATTAATATAATTAACCCGTACAGAATACGGAAAAGATATTATGGATCACCGTGAACCATTTGCGCTTAAAAATGACTACCCTGATAATAACGCGAAAAAATTTTTTTGCGATAATAGAATATATAATTTTCCAATCTCTCGACATGTATATCAAATTAACTTAGATAATTACGAGTTACCACAAGGTCCGTTAAATAAATCCCGAGAAACTGAACTGGTTGAATACATTGTTGAAGAATTATTAAGAAAACCTCACACAGTCAAAATAACAAGAGATAATGCGCAAGATATCATCGTAGAAACAGATCGTGGTGTATTTAATCTTACATTACTTTTACGCTTTGCAAACATCGGCCATTTCATTGCATCCCCTGGCTTGATTGATTTATTTAAACAAAGACTCCTGCATAGCCATATGAATTGGATGCAATCATTTCATGAAGATACAAAACTCACGCCAGAAGACGTTAAAAAAATCCAAGGCTTGCTTGGCGACACACCGGATGAAGCCACTTTGCAAGAATTCGTCGCGATGAAACAAAAAAATAAAAATCGCGAGAGAAATAAACTGTTTGCTCTTGATAAAATTGATGATGCATCACCTTTTTCCTACGTCTTCATGCAATTACCCTCACCCCTCAGAGCGGCCATTAACGCATACACAAAAAACTCCTCTTGCAGTCACTTGTTTTATACAACTTATTCAAGCAATGAAGAACCCTTTAATCCCGATCAAGTGGGTGTAGACTTAATGATTGCGTGCTTTACTGCTGTTGCTTTGCGCGAACTTACATTAATTTATTCACGCATGATTGATGAAGCTCAGCGCACCCAGCCGGAAGAACGTGATGATACTGATGTCGAATTATTAGTTGCACATGCAAAATTACCTGATTATGTTTATCGAGAAGATCATCGCTGGCGTAACAACTATCATTTCACAGAAGTGATAGTTCAATATAATAATCCGGTTAGCACATCCGCTTCACTGAGAATACGCCCACAATCACAATTAGTGATCGGGAATCTTCCCGCTTTTTTACCCCCCATTAGTGCAATATCACAATTTTCTTCTGATGTAAAACTTGATGAAGAAGAGCTCTTACTCCCACCTGGAACGCAATTTTTAATGCGATCAAAGCTTGATAAGCATTCATTGGCTGTTGTGAATACGCCATTACTGATACCTAAATTAAATTATCAACTTTCACTTGCCATGAGTTATTTTTTTAAAAAATTTATGCCGAAAACATCTGATGGCTGCTTGCAATATAGCGAGATGACAAGAAAACTGTTTTTATTGAATCCCTGTATTCAGTATTTAAGTCTTCATTGCAAAGAGACGACAACAAAGAATTTCTTTAACTCACTATCAGATGATCAAGTTCAAATTATCAAACTAGTATTTATTTTTCAGTATTCATCGCCTGATGCCCAGCAAGCGCTGCTATTTTTTCAACATTACTTACAGCAGTTACCCAGCGATATCCACGAACATTATCAATCAGCGGCGACATTCATACTGTCACACGAAAAACCGTTGATGCTCGTTGTGGATTTCATTACTTGTCTAGCAAACCATTGTAGCGGAAAAAAAATTGATGCATCAGCATTTAATCAAATGCCTCTTATTAATCCTTCAGAACCTCAATATCACGATCTGCATCGCTTATTACAGTATGCAATTGAATGTGATGTCAGACATCTTTTTCTGAATGCGGGGTATCACCGTACGAATCATGCCCCAGTAAATCGTGTGCCGCGCGAATTCGAAGATTCACTAGAAACCATTCCTACACCAGAGATAAAAGAACAACTCATACCCCTATCATTGCGCGGGTTACAACAACATGGTCTATTGGCAAGATCATCTACACAAGCAACACCTGCAGAACAACCGCTTCCTCCTTCGCGCAGAGAAAACCGCTAAAAAAAAAGGGGACATATATAGACCCTAATTTTTTAGTCATTATCAGCCAATCCGACGACAGGCGAAGCATAGCAATTACTGACAGTGAAACTATCATCTTGATCAAGATTGGTAAACGTCACACTTTCTGTGCTGGGTGCGGCAAAATTACCGATAATAATCGCTGTATTAAGACCAATGTCTAATTGACCTTGCGTTACTGTATTACCATTGAGTGCATAAGAAGTGATGCTGCTAGCAGAGCCACTTAATATATTGCCAAATTTGACAATCATAAATGGACTGGATGTCGTAATAGAACAACTCACATAATAGGTAGCAGCTGGCACAAGACCCGTCAATGGTATATTCATTTGGGTTGTTGGTAACACAACGCCACCCCCACTTAACGGTACATTGGGGGTCGTCATCGCCATTGCCGTATTTATTATTATAAAATTTAATGCCATTATCATTTTTATTTTCTGCATAAACGCCGGCCTCCTTGGCTGGATTTCTCATAGAATGAAATAATCTTATTTACTATCAAAAACAAACCCACTGAAATTTGCTATTGGATAGTGTAACCAAATTGATATGAAACAAGATAGCGACAGTGATTAATGAAAAATTATCATGCAATAAATATAAATAAGCAAAAATTTTGCTGCGCAGAAAGATTAACAAAAAACTACAAATAGTCGGGATTAATACAACCCTCATGAAACTCACTCTGCATGCAAATGAGCACCTATGGACATAACAATGAATTGATGTAATATAGTAAATGCGCTATAAATTTCCACTTCAAATTAAATAATCACTATTGGGAGTATGTTTATGAAGAAGATCATAACAACTATTTTAGCTTCCGCTGTGCTCGTGCTAACAACAAGTGCCTCTGCTTCAACATTACAACAAATTCAAATTGCTAATATGCTTTATAACTTTGATGGTACCGCCGGCAATCCTGGTGTAACAGCATCCTCCGTTGTCGTTAAACTCTATACGGGCGGCGCGTTTGTCACACCTTGCTATACAGCTACGATTCCTTATCAAAGTGATGTTTCTATTACAGTTGGTACAGGACAATCCTGCACAGCGCTTGTTACTGGTATGAGTGTTGCGCCTGTTGCGTCAGCTACAGCAGGAATTCTTTACACAGCACCCTCTAACGTTACTGTTAACGCCGATTACACACAACAATTCATGATTGAACAATCTGCAGATTCATTTGCTCAAGGTCTATTAACTTCACATGGTCCAGTTTTTGATACCACCAATGGTCTTGTTGCCACCCCAGGTACAGTTCTTGTAGGCTCACAACACGCTTTTCATAAAATAAAGTAACTAGTTAAATCATAAGGGATTACATGTGTGGTCCCTTATATTATTTCGCAAAATCTCTTTTGTTATTTTCAAAAAACAATCAGAAGGAATCTATTTCATGAAAAAAAAAGGAGCTTTTATCGCGGTATTTAGCTTGTTAGCTTCAATCAACCTATCAGCAGCCACATTACAGCAATTTGTTATTGTCAATCAATTAAGTAACCCCAATGCAACAAATGGCGTCGCTGGGCAAACATCTACAGCGGTATTAATTAATTTTTATCTTTCTGGCGGCGGAGCACCGTGTCAAAGCTTAACCCTTAACTATAACAACTCAACAACAGTAAGCACGGGCACCGGCTTTTCATGTACAACTGCAGTAACAAGCATCACATTTACGCCTGTCGCCTCAGCGGTCGGCACGACATACGCAGCCCTCTCACCATTCACACCTACAGTCGGGAAATTCATTACTCAAATTTCGATAAATGAACACTCAGGGTCAGGCAACGACCCGGTATTTGATACGACAAATGGACTCACTGTCACGCCAGGTACTGCGGCTATTAGTACACAATAAGGATTAATGGCTGATGGCTTCTACTAAATGAATAAATGTTGCGAATCTGTTATACTTAGTAACTTCTCTCTCACATAAAAGCTGAAGTATTATGTTGAAAAAATATGTGTCAAAAATGTTCGTATTATGTATTTATGGAATCTCAATGAGCACATTTGCGGCGCAATGCGAAAACATATGCGACCAAATCAGCGGGGATGTAAATCACTTCTCAAGCTCTTTATCTTCACAGCATTTAACCTGGATGAATTTAGCTTGGCTAGAAAAACAATTAGGAAAACCTGCAAAAACAAATTCAACACAATCACAAATGCAATATAAATGGCAATGCAAAGAAACTGACTCTTATATTAGTTTAATCGTCAATAGCAACGCAACCCTTGTTCGTATCGATGGCGCATGTAATTCTGCAGCAGGTTCGAGTATATTTTCTGGGAATTTAATACCTGGATTGGAACCTGCTCCAGAGATTGCGATGCCGACTCCAGCTGTGCAAACCACCCTACCTCAGCAATCTCAAGTTACTAATAAAAACAATTATAAATATCTTTCACCTGAAAAATTTGCTGCATGCCAACAAGCGATTTCTCAAATTAGCGCTGATATTTCCAAATATCCTTATGTTAAAGGTGATAAAAACAGCCTCCGACAGCAACATTTACCCTGGATGTCGATAACTGGATTAGAGCATCTAGTCGGTCCAAATTTATCTCCTCCAGCGGATCCTGGACACACACAAACTTATATAGGTAAGTGTGGTATGAATGGCAAAGTAGAAGCCGGCGTTGAGGTTGGATTTTTCGGAAAACAGGATTTAGTATATGTAATCGGGGCATCCTCAGTAACCAATAGAAATGGGTTTTCCTGGCCTATGAAGAACAAGAAATAAAAATTATTTTTCTAAATACTTATTAGCTGCGAATTGATTGAAGGTGAACTTCTATGAAACGAGTTTTTTTGTGGATATTTTTATTTACCCTAAGCTCTCCTTCATTTTCTGCCTCATGTCTTGATGTGATTAAAAAAATCAGCAATGACATTAATAATGATAATATGACCACAGGTGAACAACCTATATGGCAGAGCTTATCTAAACTGCAAAACGCATTCAAATCAAAGCCAATAAAAAAAATAATTTCTACCAATCAAATAGAATATGATTGGGCTTGTTCTAATGATCCAAATAATTTTTTAACTGTTTCAACAGATAAAGACGGTGCGATACTCAGCATCAATGGGCACACCAGCACAGCGGATGGCGAAGCAACGTTTGCTAGCGATCTAATGCCTGCTACCAATAAAAAAATTGTCGATAAGTCTGCTGAAACTACGCCTGCTTCAACCACCGCCTCAACTCCAACACCTGTCGGTGATAGCACTCTGAGTGATGAAAGAAAGGCTGAACAGGCTGCAATTAAACAATCTCAAAAACAGGCAGCACAGATGTTTAATGAATGGTTTAATGTCCACCTTGAAAATGAAACTCAACTGGAAAATTTTGGAGAAGAAAAAACAATTTCTTATTTTGATAAATTGAGAACCTGTACGCCTGGTATATATAATTATCCATTATTCGATGTATTCGGAGCATCTGCGATTGATATCGCGAATCCCCCGCAACTTTTTCATTTAGCTACTGCAACCATTTCAGGTTACAAAAATGGATTGTGCGCAGTGAGCACGTCGGTTCCATTAAAAGACAGAATCTCTGAAACCCAATGCAATTACTCACAAAATACCCTGAATTCATATACAAATGATTTTGCAAAATTATTTTTTTATGAAGCAGACATAGCCTATGATCAAAGCCCGAATTTTAAAAAACAAGTGCGGCAGGAATGTAAAAAAATACCTTCCAAACAAGACATCGCGGATCAAGATTTTCTTCGTAGCTATATAGGTAAATTTAAATCATGCACACCAGGAACTTATACAATTCCACGACCACCCGGCAGTGTCACAACAATCATCTCGGGATATAAAGATAATAAATGTGTGCTACAAGGTACTGTGCATATTGGTAATGACAATACAATAATAAAATGCGCCTACTCCCAAGAAAGTTTAGATTTATTCGTAAAGATAAAGCTCGACACATTAAATGGTAACGCAGAAAAACTCACACCAGAAGCAGCCGCCGCTATTCAGGCCGCCATAACAAAATCTTTTAGTGAGTGCAATGACACTTGGATGCCTTTATAAATGCATTCCCTACCCATCCCGGATCAAGTCCGGGACAACGTGCCGGGGATGTTTGATTATTAAAAGAAATTTGCCTGAGGTTTTTGAGAGATTACCTTCTATTACCAGTTAACCATCTGAATTTACAGCTAAACTTCATAACTCATCGCAAGATGAATAAAACAAGAAATCAACGCCATCGTCCAATATTTTCTAACGAGTAGATTATACTTAAAGAGTAGCTAACCGATTCTTTGTACGAAGGATGTTATGTCCAAGTCGAGAAGCTCGGCAGAAAACATCATTCATCAATTTACCCTGACTAACAAGCAGGAAGCACACGATGCTGCCTATCATAATTGCATCATCGCACAGCGAGAATTACTCTACCAACATATTGAGAATCAACTTCCCGATTTTATAGATAATGACATAGAAAAAATTCATGCGCTCGGAGAATTAAAAAATAATCTGAAGATAGCAAGAGGATTGTTTCTTACAGCAACAAAAGATGAAGCCCCCACTATTCAAAAAGAAATAAACATATTAGAAGACCTTGTCGCCAATTCAGAACATGAAATGCTTTTGAGACATATTGGCTTAGCAGAAGAAAATGCAAGTGAAGATTTAAAAAATACATTTCCTGAACTACGTCAATTAGCAGAATCCGATGTTTTTAAAAAGATGCATTCAGAAATAAAATCTCAAATCCAATTAAAATTAACCCATGAAAAATACAATAAAATAAAAGACCAGCATGTTGATCAGGTCAACAACCTCTCGAACAATGCTCAAGCCTATGCAAATGTTGGGTTCACGCTAAGCAGTTTACCTGCATTTTCAGCGAATATGACAGAGACGGCTGGGCAAGCACTTTCTGGCGTAGGCGGCGGTTTTAGTATGTTAACGAATGCCTGGGATGGCTATGTCGCCTTACGCGACAGAGCGCTGGGGCAACAGTATAAAACAAGAGCCGCAGTCGCCGCTTTTAACATAGGAGCGGGTGCCGCTACTATCGGTTTAACAGCAGCCGCTATTGCCGCGGCACCGCTGGCACTGGCTGGTATTGCGGTTTCTGCAGCTGCATCCGTTGTATATCGAGATGGTATGGGTGCTTACTGGGAAAGCAAAAAAGCCGACGAACAAAAAATAATTATGCAAGACTTAAATCAACAATATCAAGCCCTAAAAATAGATGGCAATGATATCGAAAAGAAAATTTTAATAGAACAATATGCTTATCATAAACATCAGTATGAAAAGCATAAAGAACAACGTTTTCAATACAAAGCAAGTGGTGGATTTAACACAGGCTACACGATAGGTGCAACATTAGCCGTCGTGGGCTTGATTTTCCCACCCGTAGCGATAGCTGGCATCGTGATTCTTGCTGCCACCGCAGCTGCCAAATTTGTTGACGTGATGACAAACAATTCGATTAGTCGGGGCATCAGCAATGCCTTCAGTAAACTAAAAAGTTGGGTTACCGGAGAAAAACCTGAAACGACCGAAGACATAGGGCCCGCGATTGACAAGGCGCTGAAGGATACACAAGCTAAGCAAATCACAAAGGCCATTGAGTCAGAGCTAAAAACTGATATTACCATGACTGCAACTGCAAAAAATCAGGCAACGCCCAGAGAGAAATCACCCTCCATATCAACTCCGAGATCACCCAGAAAAAAAGAGTCTTTCGCGCAGCAATCACGTCCCTCACTCTCTACAGCAAGTAGCCATATTGACGATATTAAAATAGAACTTCCTGCAGCATCGCAAACTAGCGCTCCATCCGACTTATCAACATTCAGTCGCTTAACCATCCATGTTGATGCAGAACCCACAAACTCACCGAGTCATGCTGTTTCACCTGAATCTCAGTTCAGTCCCTTATCAAGTAATGCTGCAGAACTCAATAGTCCGGCACCGCTTTCACCTGCATCGACAACGGCCAGCTTATCACCCTCTTCACGTGGTTCTGTCTTTGATAGTCCATCATCCTATTCACGTGAATCTATTTCTCTTACTAGCCCATCATCATTCGATGCTATGGCAAGCGTTGCGGTAACGCAAGAAGGTCAAATAGCCAATACAAAAACATCGCCATTACTGGACACGTTAACACCCTGTCAGCGTCATATCGCAATATCAGAAGCCACTTTTTCTGCGCAAGGTGGCAAGCCAACAATAGATGATGCAATATCATCACCCATACCACGATCACGCGCCTCTGTTATTGCTGGGCCAGTAAAAGACCATTCACCAGAATCGGTTGCAATAAAAGCAATTGCAGCCTGTGCAGCAGACACAGATACATTAAAAATGGGGGCAGCCATGAAATCACAACGATTCTTTTTACCACCCATCACACGCCATCCCAGCATAGACATACCCGTTACAGCGACTTACAGGGCCAACCTGTAAATTCAATATCACACGTTCTATAACTATTAATTTGATGATATTATTTACATAAGTTATGCAGCTTTAAAAAGGAAGCAATTTTGTCCTTAAAAACAATCAGTCAACTCAATAACCAAGAAAGCCTCGCATTGAATAGCGCGCGGGAGTTATGCATTTCGCCTGCTACACTCAGCAAAGCGTATGTTGTACTTTCAGCGGCTGCCATGCAGCACCTCGAAAAAGCACAACACCAATTTGATTTAATGAAAATATTAACTGATATTTTTTCTTCTCCTCCGCACGTGGCTGTTGATGAAAAAAGCAAGCTGGAATTAAAAGCTGAATTCGAAAAATTAATTTCTGAAATGACAGTAAGCCAAGACGAAAAAAACTCCTTAAATTTAATCATCCATAATCGCCTCACTTATACCGAGCAAGAAAGAAAAAAATCACTGGAATTATTAAAACGTTACTTACCGCAAACGATTTTTCGATTCTCTGAAGCGAGCCCAACGTTCAAAGCATTTTGTCAAACAAATCTAGAACTGGAAAAAGCCTGGGCGAGCATCTTGAAACAAACCAATCAGCTAGATGAAACGATTAAATCTTACGATGGAAAAGTTATTATCACTGTCTATGATCAATATGTCGGTACCTTTGTCTTAAACCAACTCGAAGAGTCGAAACAAAGCCAAACAGATGGGGAATTACTAAAAAAAGGCTGTGAATTAGGCTTGTATCAAGCGTTAAATTTTCGGTGTGAAGTGAATATCAATAAACTTACCAATCAACAAGTCACACCAGATGATCAAAAAAGAATAATAGAAGAAATCCTATTTGACACAAAAAAACTAACCGCTTATTGGGCTATTGGATATTATCGTGGCGGACAAACCTTACTAGCACTTGCCGATTCTTTTACGATACTCGAAGAAAAAGAAAAAGCCGAAAAATATTATCGCGATGCTGTTGATCATTTTTGCATAGCCTACTTATTGGAGAATCACCCAACCTCCAAAAAGCTGATTGATATTTATAATCAAGGCAATGCATTTGCACCAGAGGATGAAAATAAAGAAATTATGTTAGCAGGAACCCATATCAGCCCTGACGATTATGATATCATTCGCACCCAGCACAGCCAGGCTCTCGATACAATACTGGGGAAATAGAGCCCCCTACAAGAATTACCGTCGACCCGACCTCAAAACATGCATAGCACTTGTTGCTGCTGAAGCGACTGTTTTTGCCCTCGCCGTGAAGTCCGGCAAATGATGGCTAAATATCCCATATATTGAACGACTCAAACCAACCGTAGTATCTACCGTCATTCGAACAACCGCTATTTTTCGATAAGCGATCAGTATCGCTAACACAGCCACCCCAACCGTTATATTAGTTAAAGCAGTCGAATCATCTACCGGTGGCAATATTGCCATCATTCTCGGCAAGGTTGACACATCACATTGACGAGATCCCCACTGAAACGCCTGTTGTGCTGCTGCGATTTTTATTGCGCGTAAATCACTTGCAAGCACTTGTTGATGATTGCGCGCTTGCTCAGCTGTTATTTTTGCATGCTCACGTAGACCCAGCTCATGAAAATGTAAACCATCAAAACTAAAGCGCTCAGGCTTTGCTGTCAGCAGATAGGCAAGAGAGAGCTCCGTATCGAGGCGGGTCTTTTCCCTCGCTTTTTCTTCTTGGCTAAACTGTGTTTTGTGTTCGTCATATACCCGGTTAGCTTCATCCACTGTCTCAGGTTGGGTGCATATTTTGTCGCGTGATTGAGCCATGGCAGCCTCTTAAATTTATAGTGCTATTACAAAAGTTCGTAACTTTTCGGTTGGGGGGACAGGATACGCTTTTTTGTGCCCAATTCAATATGCGAAGATCACATCAAATCGATGGTCCACTACCATATCGAGGTTCATGACTCGTTGGAACTCCAGGGCTGCTTTGAGCGCGTGACCTTCCTTGCTCTTGAAAAATATTCAACGGCGACCTATTCGCTGGTTCAGCCTTCCTTTCATCAAATGGTTGCAATCCGGGTGGAAGCCTATTGCTTAGACGCTGAAATACCGGCGATAACATATGAAAATGTGAATTCTTCAGCTGAATAAAATAACCCCTTAACCGTTCAATCTCGATATCATCCTTTCCGTCACTTGCTCCAAGGAGGTATCTTGCCAGGTTAGCATTTGGGTCTACACTATCATGTGTAACTCTTCCTGGCCCTTCTATTGCTTCCACTCTTTCCCTGATAATTGCAAGAAAACGATTAAAACCACCATCAGCCTGACTATTCACATCTTCCCATTCATTGTTAGTCAGCAAAACAGCAGGATGGTGTATGGGAGAAAGTAAAACGGGATCGTCTGGAAGCTGCATATGTTCAAGCTGTACATGCAAATCACCAACATCGTCATCGGGTTGACTACCTTGACCATCGACTGGCTCTGATTCTGGAAATCGAAGAGGGCTAGGTAATTCGGGTTGAATACCTTGATCATCGACCGGCTCTGATTCTGGAAATCGAGAAGGATCGGGTAACTCAATATGTGAACCACTCATAACGTAAACCTCAATAAAAAAATAGAATGCATACTTTAATCCCAACAGAAAACAGCTTCTTTTCCACATCAAACCCCCTCTCCTCCACGCTTTTTGTGGAGGAGAGGGATTTTTACGATTTATACAACAAAGTCCTTTTTCCAGTTACTTCACGTTGCATAGGCAGGTGATTTTGCCTTGACTTGAGAAGAAGCTTGAACAGATTGATCTTGCTGATTAGTCTGGAAGAAGCTATAGCCGGAAGCCGTAATGGAAGAAGAGTCCGAGGAAGATGAAGAAACTTTAGAAGCCTCCGATACTTCAGCCACTTCGGAAACCAAAGATACCTCAGCTACTTTAGAAACCAAAGATACCTCAGCTACTTCAGAAACCACAGATACCTCAGCCACTACAGAAGTCGCGGATACACTAGAAGTAGAAACTGAGGTGTTTTTTGATTTCACATTGTATCGTTCAATTTCCTGCAGAACACGTTGACGAGCAAGCGCAGGATCATACTTCTCCCCTGCAGCGAATTTGCTTTCGATTTCATAGTATTCCAATCGAGAAGTTTTATCCTCGGTCAACACATCTGGCGGCGTATTTGCAGCCTTTTTTAAGGGAAAAGTATAACCTATCTCTTCGTTATATTTATAGTCAGACAAAAAAGGATGATCCAATGCCTGTGCGGCGGTGTAACGTTTAGCGGGATCAAATACGAGTAATTTTTCTAATAGGTCAACTGCTGCAGGATCAATACCACTAAACACTTTTTTAAAATCTTTACGTGGCACATGTGGAAATTCTGCTAAGACTACACGATTAATACCATTCAAATCCTCTTTAGGAGGTGTGCCAATGAGATCAAAAATCAAAAGTGATTGATCTTTCAAAGAGGGAGTCAGATCACTCAAGGGATAACAAGATTTTCCAGGAAAAAGAGGCCGGCGTGTCAGTAATGCCGCTAATATACATCCAACGCTCCACATATCAACGGGCGGTCCATAATTTTTACTTAGAAGGATTACTTCCGGGCTACGGTACCAGCGGGTAGTCACATGCGGGGTTAACTGACGAACAAGCGGCGGCGGAGCGGAAGGTTGCGATGTAGAGCTTAAGCTTGAGCTTGAACTTGAGCTGGAACTGGAACTTGCGGCATCAGCACTCGCATGTAATGCGACTTCTGCTGCAACTCTATCCACCCGCTTTGTTGCGCGAGCTAGTCCGAAATCACAAATGTTTATTGCACAATCTTCATTGATTAAGATGTTTTCCGGCTTCAAATCACGATGCAACACATGCGCAGAGTGAAGGAACTTGACGCCACAAAGAATCTGATAGAGAAAGTATTGAACGTGCTCAGTTGAAAGCGGTTGCGGAGATTGAATGATCTCCTCTAAATTAGCTTCATAACGCTCAAAAACCAAATCTACTTCATCAAAATCAGCTGGATTGGTGGGAGTTTCGATGTGTTTTAAAGAAGTCAAAAAAGGATGGCCCTTTGCCATACGCAACAGCTTAATTTCTCGTAATAATCGTTTGTAAGATACACTCGAATCAACGTTTTTTTTTATTTTTTTATCCGAATCAAAGATTTTTTTTATTTTTTTGATAGCGACTTTTTCACCCGTATGAGAATCTTCACCAGCATGGACACACCCGTAACTTCCTCTGCCTATACTCTCGCCAATTTTATATTTAGACTGAAGCTCTGCGCTCCAAGTACATTGGCATTGTTCATTCGCTTGTTTGGGTGGCATTAATATAAACTCCGTAACAAGCAGCTAAGTTGCTGAATGCTACCTTCAATTTCAGCAGAAAAAGGTTGCAGCAACTTCTTTGCCGGCAATCCAAAGCAGGCGGATAATAATACAATGAAAACAAAAAATATTTTTGCGCTGAATCTAGTTTGTTGCATACCTATTCTTCCAAGTGTAATTTTTTGAATTATAACGATATTTTATAGCCAGAGACTGTATCTGCTGCATTTGTGCGAAATTGTATCACAAAATGGTATAGTTTGTACAAAAAATGATAAATCAAAGGAGGAGAGTCATTTCCAATTCAACAAATCACACAACAACTGGGTGAATTCGGTTCTTCATCAAGCGGATTTTTGTCTAAATACTCTACAATTTGCTTAGGCGTCGGTCTATCATTCGGTTTTTGCGCCCAACACCATTGAATTAGTTTCGCGGTAGATTCTGGGCACTTCTTGGGTATTGGCTCTCTATTACCAGCCACAACCCACTTCTCCAGAGGAACCATTGAGCTCTCTGCCTGATAAAATGGATCTCTCGATGAAACCATTTCCAGCATCGTGACAGCAAAACCAAACACATCCGATTGGGTGCTATATTGGCCAGACTGCCATGACTCAGGGGCTTTACACTTTGGTGTGACGATATGTTTTATTGGTATGGGTTTCGTTAAATCCACCGCACATCCAAAATCACCTAACTTAGCACTCATCACATCATCTAAAAGAATATTCTCCGTCTTAAGATCACAATGGGCCACCTGAGCAGCTTGTAAATATACCAACCCATTAGCGACTGCTTTTTGAATCTTATGTGCTGCAACACAACTCAGCGCTTTACCTCGCTGCCAGTGTTGTTCCAACAAATCTCTTAATGAGCCCTGCGGTTGGCATTCCATCACAACACCATTTGCTTTATCTGTAAATCCAAAACATTTAACGACATAAGGGGAATTCAATGTAATCAATAGGCATGCTTCTTTTCGGAACTTTGCATGAACCATTGGATCAGCAATCCCTAAAACATTGCTAGGATCTTGTGATGGATCCAACGGATACTTTACCGCAACATCACGACCGTTCCATTTTGCCGAGGAGACAACACCATAACATCCCCTGCCTAGAAATTTTTGCGAAGCAAGCTCTGCATTTGGAATAATAGGCAAATTGACGGAATTCGCTTCAGTAAGCGATAGCCCAATACGCGCATGAGATGATGAAGCAATTGAAATAGAACGCCCGCGACTCACGTAATAGTTACTCTCATAAGCTAATAAAAGCATCCATTCTATCATATTTATCATTATTTGCGCAAATTTAATTCACTAAATACGCTTCATTATGCACAGCGGTTACTTTTTAATGCGTAAGGTGAGCTACATAAGAAATGCTAAAATTTCGTTGGTCACTTTTTCAGGCTGCTCTGTTGGACTCGCGTGCGCACCAGGAATGATTTTAAAAATAGCCTGCGGTATCTGATTCGCTAGATGACAACATTGCGCTGGTGGAGTCAGCACATCATGTTCACCGGCAATGACTAGCGTTTTTGTTTTTATTTGATTTGCCCATGGTCGTGAATCAAATAATTCTATTGCGGCTAATTGGCGTTTTTTATTTTCGGTAGATTGCGGATAGGGATTACTCATCACCATCTTTTTCAGCATTTTTATATTGTCAGGCACACTCAAAAAATCACTCGATAATACCCAAGGCAATATAGCGTTAAGAATAAGATCAGCAGGAATTTTGAGTGCTTCAAGGTCCAACAAATTGGTCATTGCTATCTGTGAAACAACACTAAATTTCATGACAGAATTTAAAATAATTAAACTGTTTATTTGCTGCGGGTATTTCATTGCTATGGTCTGTGCAACAGCACCACCCATGGATTGACCTAGAATATGCGGCTTAGCAAAGCCCACCTGTTGACTGAGTTTAATGGCATCATCTGCGAGTGTTTCTATGCTAAAAGGCTTGCCTGAGTCTTGTGTTTGTCCTACAGCGCGGTTATCAAATATCAGTACTTTAAATCGTTTTGCCAGTGTTTCTAACATTCCACCCCAGACAGTATGATCACCCATAAAACCCGCGATAAGAATTAAAGGTTCACCATCCCCATACACTTCATAATATATTTCAACTTCATCAACCTTTGTCGTTGGCATAAAATCCTTTTCTTCTAATCAACAATTTTTTTCATCGCTTGATCACTCAATACAATAATTTCAATACGGCGATTCGAAGGATCTAAGCCATCTTCTTTTTTTAATAAATCCTTATCGCCAATCCCGATAATTCGCAAAATTTTATCATCGTTCATGCCATTTTTAATCAGTTCACGTCGGGTTGCATTTGCCCTATCAGCAGAAAGCTCCCAATTCGTATACCCGGTTTCCGCATGAAATTTAGCAGCATCCGTATGCCCAATAATTTCAATATTATTCGGGTATTGATTTAATTCGTTACTCAACCAACCCACAATATCTTTTGAGTATTGTTGAAAATCCGTTTTACCATTTGAAAACATGGGTTTGTTTTCTAGCTCACGTAAAACGATTTTAAGGCCATCGGCTGTGATCACAAAATTCAATAAATTTTTATATTGCTTGAGCTGTGGATTAGCATCTAAATCTTTTTCAAGCTTGGCCTTCATTGCCGTCGCTTCTTGTATTGTCTCATTAATGGCTTCTGCTTTTTCGACTTTCTCGGCTACTTTCGCCGGTTTTTCTTTAGCGGAAGCTTTATCTTTATCAATCCCATTTTTCTGACCATCATGGACAAATACTTCTTTGATTGGTTTTTTAAAATAATCGGCAAATCCTTCTCGTTGTGATTTGTTCAATAATCCTAGCAACCACATCAACAAGAAAAATGCCATCATTGCTGTCACAAAATCGGCATAAGCAATCTTCCATGCACCACCATGATGGCCACCGCCTTTAATTTTTTTAATTTTCTTAATAACGTAAGGCTCTACATGTGGGTCGCTCACACAGACTCCTTCTCAGGCGTTGCACTGGTGCCATCTTTCGCTTCAGTCGCTTTCGATGATTTTAAATCTGATAACATTAATTCTAATTCTTGGCTAGTGGGACGATCGGAAGAATACAATAACTTTCGTGAGAATTCGACGGCAATACTCGGTGCCAAGTTATGCACGGAAGCTAACAAAACCACCTTGATGGATTGCAAAACGGTGATAGTGGCACTCAGCTGATTTTCAAGTGTCGCGGCTATCGGCGCAATAAAACCATAACCAATCAAAATCCCTAAAAATGTACCCACCAATGCTTTTGCAACGTGACCGCCCAATTCGTCGGGAGGACCACCAATCATACCCATCGTAATCACCACACCCATGACGGCAGCCACAATACCAAACGCGGGCATGCTATCGGCAACCTTGGTAATAGCTTGAATGGGTAAATCAGCTTCACTTTCAAATGTCTCTATATCTTGATCAATTAATTCATCTAACTGATTCAAGCTGACACGACCGGTGATGATCAAGCGAAGATGGTCACATAAAAACTCCATGACGGTACTATCTGTAACAACCAACGGGTATTTTTTAAATAGTTCGCTATTTTTATAATCTTCCACATCCGCTTCTATCGCTAAAATACCATCTTTTTTAATTTTTGTGGTTAACTCAAAAAACATAGACAATAATTCGATATTATATTTTTTCGAGCCGCCGCTTTTTTTCACAATGGAAGCGATTGCCTTCATCGTAGCGCGAATGACTTTCGTACTGTTCGACACAATGAAGGCGCCGACTGCAGCGCCAACAATAATTAAAAATTCATAAGGCTGAAATAACGCTAACATGTGGCCGCCTGACATGGCATAACCACCAAAAACCGAGAAAATGACAATCAAGTAGCCGAGAATAACTTTCATTCAAGTACCCAGCCTTGTTGATAGTAGATTAACTTGCTATGAAACAACCTCGACTCTTCCTGAACCAATGACAACTGCATCCAGCATTTTTTTTGAAGATGGATTATATGCCTTTATCATATCATGTAATCCGCCGTCTGAACGAGCGACTCCTTTCATCATCACCGTAATTGAATTGTTTTTTGCTGTGAGATCAATTACTTCATTACGATGAACTAACGTTGGCTGTTGAATATTTCTTTTTGTTAATACCATTCCAGCACTAATGGATTGATTGCTCATTTGACCGACAACCATTGTCTTTTCAGTAAAAAATCCACTATACAAATGACTTTTGTCGGTAGAAGAGATATCAACATCATCCTCGTTAATCACCTGATGTGAAATAATATTATGTTTCGCAACAACCACTTTCGTTAAAATACTGATATTCACTGGCACTAAAATTTTCCAGGCAACTGGCGAACCACAGCTGAGTTCGACAGCATTAAAATGATCTCTATTCGTCCCCTCAGGAAAATCCATTGTAATTGCATTAGCGCATGTTACTAGCGTTTTGTTTAGCTCAGACTGAGGCACTGTTATTTCTAAGGCTTCGCCTTGATCTAAAACAACATTCTTGGTAGTAAATCCTTTTGCTAACGCAGTCAGCGATTCAAGCGATTCATACTGCCCTGCTATTGCAGTACTACTTAAAAAAGATATTGTTACTATCACCCCTATTTTTCGAATAAACATGCTATATTCCTTTTATTTTACAGTTCCTTTACAATCATACACACCGGGTGTTACTTGTTGTTGCATAATAAAACGATCATGCATTAATTTGAGTTGATGTAAATTTGCAAATATCACTTGGCTATTCGTCATGATGTATTGATAGCATTTATTAATCTCATCGCGTAATTGATTCACCAGCGTTTGATCGCCGCCTTGCTGCTGCAGTTGCTGCTTTTGCAACTGAAAATTTTCCATGAGGCTTTGTAGCTCAAACAATAATTCCGTTTTTTTTTGATTACTCCCTGTCATTTTACTGATTGTATTTTTTCTCAGATAATCTTGATCAGTCTGTAAAAATACTTGGATTTTTTCACAACAAGCTAGCATCTGCTGTAAAACGGGAATAATAGTTTTTGTCATAATCAATGTCCCATGACAATTAAACCATGATCTAATAATTTTTCAGATAAAGCATCTACATTCACTTTATACTGACCTGATTGAATCAAATTCTTGACCGCTTGCACTCGCACTTCATCTGAGTTGGCGAATTCAGTCGACCCCAACAAGGATGTTAATTCTTGTAAATGATTTTTGACTGAAACACCCTCTTTGGGAGCCATGTCTGATTGCACGTGGGTATCCGCTTTAGCTGGCTTGCCACCGGAGGATTTCGTCATCCCTAACTTGTCAAATTTAATGTCATCGATCATACCCACCTCCACAGAGACTTATCGTAATTAATTGAATTTATACATCTTTTCACTGCATAACCTTTAAAATCAATCCGCTACACTCTTTTTATCGACAACTTTTTTAAAAACTTAAGTCCCCTTGTTTCAATCGATTAATCGCAGATTGAAAGGTGCGACTTGAATAAACAGATAAAATTTTATTTGCATAGTTTGAATCAGTTGCATATCCCGCATCCTGAAGTGCACTCACGAAACCTTCTGGATTATTACCGTGACGCAAAGCATCTTGATAGCGACTATTCTGTTTTAAAAAACTAACGTAATCCATAAAACTTTCTTCGTAAGATTGATAACTACGGAATTGGGATTTTTCTTTTACTAATATATGATTTCTTTCTTCTAAACTACTGACTGTCACGGTTTTATTTTTCCAACTAGTGTCTGCTTTAATATTAAATACATTATAAGATGATTCATGTGTACCATTTGCAATAACACTTTTACCCCAATTGGTTTCCAAGACAACTTGTGCTACCAATATTTCAGGGCTCAATCCCAACGCTGATGCCGCCTTTTGTGCGAACGGCCAAATCTTCTGAAGAAATGTCGTGGGTGTGGTTGCTTCTGTCGTCTTCTCAGACTTGGTTTTTGGCACGGGTATCGACGATTGAGGCATGACAGGCTGTTGAATAGTCACTTGAGATTCGGTTGCATTAACAGCAACCGGTATTGCCGCAGGAGTAGAAGCATAATCTTCATGCGACTTGCTCATTTGATCAATATTTTTTTCTACAATATCGGCAAAACCAGTGCCTGAACTCGACATCACCAATGAAAGCTGCTTATCAAACATATCTTGATACAAATCCATTTGATCGCCGCCAAACATACTATCTTTTGAGAATGCTTTATTAGCATCACGCATACTGTGCATCACCATTTGCATCAGGATTGCTTCAAACTGCAATGACACTTCTTTTTTAGCGGCAGCCGAATCCGGGTTATGCTGCAATTGCTGCAGCCCCTGGAAATCAGTATAGATTCTTGTGTTATAAGGAGTAGATTCCATGAATTACTTATCCTTAAATCACTTCTAAATCAGCATGTAAAGCACCCGCTGCATTAATTGCTTCAAGAATAGCAATTAAGTCTCCAGGTGCTGCACCCACACGATTGATTGCTTCAACCAAATCATTTAATGACGGGCCTGGTGCAAAAACAAATGTTCGACTAGCTTGTGCATTCACATTAATATCGGAAGCGGTTCCTTTTACGGTTTGCCCGCCGGAGAAAGGCTGCGGCTGACTAACATACGGCCTCTCCGTAATAATCACGGATAAATTACCATGCGTCACAGCAACAGGCGAAATTGTGACATTATGACCAATCACAATCGTACCTGTTCGAGAATTCACAATCACACGTGCGCCCACTTCAGCTGGATCAAGTTGAATATTTTCGATGCGAGAAATAAGCGGTACGTAACGACTTTTTTCAGCTTGTTCATCATAGTCAGACTCTGGTGATTCAATTTCACCTTTATAACCAGCACTTTCTCTCCAGGCTGCATGTGCATTTTTAATATTAACTTTGACAGCACTGGCATCCAGTGCGGATGCAACTTTATGGCCGAATTCATGATTAATAACTTGTTCAATCCGTTCTGCCGTAGTGAAATCAGGCTGCTTTAACTCAAATGTAATATATCCTTCTTTTGCATAGGGCATATCAACTTCTTTTTCAACGGTCGCGCCATTAGCAATGGAGCCGCTATTGGTAACATTTACCATCACTTTTGAGCCATCTGCTCCCTGCGCACCAAAACCAGAAATAACAATACTACCCTGTGCAACAGCATATACTTTACCGTCAGCACCTTTTAGCTCTGTCATTAATAAACTACCGCCTCGTAAACTGGTTGCATTGCCGAGTGACGAGATAGTGACATCAATTTTTTGACCTATGCGACTAAAGGGTGGCAATGTAGCGCTGATTGCGACGGCAGCGACATTCTTTAGCTGCGCGCTTTTCCCTTGAATATTAATACCAAATTCAAGCAGCATATTTTGAAACGTTTGATCCGTGAATGGCGCTTGATTGGTTTTATCACCGGTACCATCTAAACCCACAACTAATCCATACCCAACCAATTGGTTATCACGCACACCAGCTAATGCAGTAATGTCCTTAATTCGCGCAGAATTTGCATCAGGCGCCAATAAAATAGACACTACAACTGATAAACATCCCAAAAAAGTGCGCTTTAGCATAAAAAAGCCTTAAATAATCGATATTATTTAATATTATTAATGCAAATTTCATGCCAATTCGAGGTCTTTTTGCCGTAAATAAGATGGTAATATATGCATAGCCTCACGATACTTGGCAACGGTACGCCTAGCCACGCAAATACCCTGCTCTTTTAAGAGTCGGGTAATATCCAAATCACTTAATACATGTCCATTTGTTTCACTTTCCAATAGTTGCTTGATTTTTTCTTTCACGGCAATCGCAGAACACTGCCCGCCTTCCTCCATCATGACATAACTGGGGAAGAAATATTTCAATTCAAACACGCCTCTGGGTGTCGCCATATATTTTCCTGACGTAATACGCGACACAGTGGATTCATGAACATTCAACGCTTCTGCCACTTCGGCGATATTCATTGGTTTCATGCCTGCTTGGCCCATCTCGAAAAAATCTTTTTGTGCCTGAACGATGTAGCGCCCGACTGCTAATAATGCGCTATTGCGCCGCTCCAACCCTTTCAATAAAAATCGCGCCTCTTCTAACTGTTCTTTTAAAGAATGAAATTTCGCTTGTCGGCCATGTTGTTTAATTAAATTTTGATAATACGTATTTAATTTAACATTGGTTAACAAACTTTCTTTCAAAGAAACAACCCATTCGTCTTTCTCTTTTTCTACGTATAATTCTGGCTCAGCCATTAAATGACGATCATCTGCATACAGTCTGCCGGGATTGGGGTTTAAACCGCGAATCAAACTAATTGCTTCTGAAAATTGCTCGGAAGAAACATGTAATATTTTAATTAATTTTTTTGTATCATGCGCTGCAATCAAATCTAAATGTTTCATCACAATTTCATGTGCTATTTTCCATATTGCATCTTGATCTGAATAATTTTCTAATTGAATTAATAAACATTCACGCAAATCCCGAGCAGCAACTCCACAAGGATCAAAGGCTTGTATTTTTTTAAGAACTTGAAAAAAAATTTCTATATCAAATTTGGATAGCTCATGCGATGTCTTGTGAATATCTTCCAATGACATCGTTAAAAAACCATTATCATCGATTGAGTCTATAATAGCTTCTGCTATCACCTGTTGCACAGGATCAAAATGTGACGAATAAGACTGCTCCAATAAATTTGAGCGCAAACTAATAGGAATCGCATAATTCTCGAGAACCCCATCATCGCGTTTTGGAAAAGAGCTAGACGGTCCTGATACTTCTGCAGAATAAAGTTGCTTATCTTGATTTTTTTTAACTGATTGATCAATATCGTCAAACTCAAGTAATGGATTATCATCGATTGATTGCTTAACTAGTTGTGTTAACTCGAGAGTACTGTACTGCAACAACGAAATGGCTTGCCTTAATTGCAAGTTCATTGAGAGCCGTTGATCTGTTTTGAGTGAAACTAGTATTTTCATACTCATAGTCAGCCCAACCTCATACGCGAAAACTCGTTATTAAACTCGTCACAATCAAGCTCCAACCATCCACCAAAACAAAAAATAAAATCTTAAATGGAAGAGAAATTACCATAGGAGATAGCATCATCATCCCCATGGACATCAAAATA
Organism: Gammaproteobacteria bacterium; assembly: GCA_013286085.1. Lineage (GTDB taxonomy): Bacteria > Pseudomonadota > Gammaproteobacteria > DSM-16500 > DSM-16500 > UBA5158. The sequence goes on from JABDGK010000010.1 coordinate 49,046, forward strand.
CTCGATACAACAATATCAATGATAAGAAATGGTAATAAAATTAAAAACCCAATTTCAAATGCGGTCTTAAGCTCACTCGTAATAAATGCAGGCATCAAAACTAATATTGAAATATTGTTATAATTTTCAAGTGAAGATTTAGATAACTTAGCAAACAATTTTAAATCACTTTTTCTTGTTTGCTTTAACATAAATTCTTTTAACGCATCTGTTGCTGAAAACAGAGCCTGTTGTTCTGTTGCTTTGTTATCCATATACGGCTGCAAACCAACCGCATTCATTTTATCCAAGACAGGCATCATAACAAATAAGGTCATAATCAGTGATAAACCAATAATAATCTGATTACTAGGCACATTGGGAATACCAATACCCTGACGCAAAATGGCTAACACCACAACGATTCTGGTAAAAGCTGACATGGTAATTAACAGTGCTGGCAAAACAGCTAACAAGGTCATGACAGCAATAATCTTCAGACTTAAACTATATGAAACTGCGCCATGCGCCTGCTGTGAAAATAAAACGGGGATAGAATGCGCATCAGCCCATGCCAGCTGAAAAGGCACCAGACTGAGAATAAAAAATAAAATTATCTGCAATCCATAATCATTTATTTTCATGATGATTTTCAGCCAAATTTGCACGAGCAAGATTAATTTTATTTAGAAAAGAATCCCGATCCTTTGCTTCGATATTTTCAGAAGCAGCTAACGCTGGCGAATGATGAAATACATGCAGTGTTCCGATGTGAGAAGGCGTCACGCCAATGAGTAGTTGCGTTTTATTCACCTCAATCAACATTAATTTTTCTTTTACTCCTACGGGAGAAACCTGCAGAATTTTTACAAGTGGATTCTTAGCATTAGCATGCGGATGCATTTTTTTTAAAAAGATAAATAGAACCCACAAACAAGCCATTACTGCAATCAGACTAATGACGCCATGCAAATAATCACTTGTCATTAAATTCAGCTCCTTTTCCATCAGGAGTCGACATTAATCTCACACAATATTTACCGTTTGCGGTAATAATATTACCAATCGAAATTAACTTACCATTTGCATAAACATCAACGGGATCACCCGCAAGCTTATCAAGCTCTAACACTGAGCCTTTTGTTAAATTCAACAAGTCACGAATTTTTAGTTTTGCTCTACCAATTTCGATCGTAATAGTCACAACAACATCATTCAAGATATCCATTCTACCTTGACTAAATAAAGCATCTTTTAAATCCACCCCGGGATGAGAATCCACATTACTTAATGTATTTTGTGTTTCTTGTTTGTCTGCACTTGAATTAGGTGACACTTGGTCTTCTGGTGTTGACATATCAAGATCCTTATTTGAATTATTTTGACTTCCCCCATCGCGGGTGCCCGCGGCACGCCGCGGGAAATAAATTTATATCTCCCGTTCAATTTCAACTACACGAGTATCATTTAATTGACCAGCATTCCCTCTAAATATTTTAATATTATTTAAATCCACATACACACTACGGGGATCTGAAATAGGCAGCAGCGCATCCTTTTTCATTTCTAGAAACTCTTTCAAGCTAATTTTAATATTCGGTAACGTAATAGATACCGTAACAAGAGAGTCAACGACTTGTGATTCAATAGCAGATCGCCAAAAATTTTTCGTATTTGGTAATACGACTTCTTCAGTTCTTGGAATAACTTCACAAAAAAATCTTTCATCAACCATAAAATTAATTGCTGATTCAAATGATCCAATCGTGACGTCCATATCCATACAATACAATCTGTCTTCTTCAACTTTAGTAATTAAATTTGGCAATCTAATCAACTTAAAAATCTCATATGAAATCTTAGTATATTCCTGACAAGCCAAAACAAAGCTGTCCAAAACTAATTTACCAATTTTTTCAGCAATGGCTAAACTGATTTTTCCGGGATTTTCGCTAACAGGGTCATTCTCGTTGACTTGGCCACCAAACAGAACATTCACAATTTGGTGTAAAAACGCGAGATCAAAGACAATCATGCAATAATGATTGGTCGGTAATATTTTAGCTATAATATAAATTCTTTTTTCAAGTTTATCCTGCAAAGCATCAGTTTGCGTGAGCACTTCGGCTTTTTTTAAATTAAAAATCATTTTCCTGCGAGTAAAATTACTAAATTGATTGCGACATTCAATCCAAGTTAAATCCGTAATATTTCCCAGAATTTTAGCTGAGAAATTTTTACCCTTCGGATTGCTCAGCACAGAATTGCTGCCGATTAATTGCGTCAAATCAATTTTATCGTCTTTTGCTGCTTTTAGAATCTCATCTACTTCATCTGGAGATAAAATTTTAGAATCATTCATAATGACATCCTATGTCTACATGACTAACTTCTAAGTTGCATCATTTTTTCCAATACATCTTGCATTTTCATGTAACTTTCTTGAGTTGCTTGTAATATCAGTGATTGCTGCGCTAAAGCAGAAACGGCAGCATTCATATCTGCATTTTCTAGCTTACCCAACGCAATTTCTTCATTGTTAATATTAACTTTACTAGAGTCTTGCAGGTCATAGATAGTGGCTGCTTGCGTCCCTATCTCAGCCTGGCGCTGAGTAAATTGATTCAACACCTGCGAAAAAGCGGCACTTGTTTGTGACATCAGTTGATTGTAATTACCCTGATTCGTCACCGGTGTTTTCAATACATTAATTGCACCTTGTAGCAAATCAAACACATTGTGAGACGTGCTAGGCTGAATTTGAAAAGAATCACCCGCAACCGGCTGCCCTTGCACAGTAAGAGAAACACCGTTAAAACTGATTCCCATACCTGACGTCACTACCGGCGCATTTTGTGGTGTGGTAGCAGGCGGCGCAGGAATGATCTGCCCTGTATTCACCCCGGTTACTTGATACGCTAATTCGCCATTGCTATTAGTAACAAATTGGATACTGTACTGGTCTGACACATAATTAGCTGTATTAACGGTTCCTGGTGACAAAAAAGCCGATCCTTGATTACTCGAAGGCGCGGTAATTGAGAATGTACCATTGCCACTATAAATACGATCAAATATCTTATTCCCTGCTTCACCATACAACATATCCATATTGGGCGATACGTTAATCATCAGAGGAGAGGAACTACCTTGATATTGATAACTACCATTCACTTGTTGGTAAGCCGGCACAGTGGCATTGATTCCTGAATAAACATATTGACCATCCGCATCTTGCGTATTGGCAAGATGAAATAAATTATTTAACTTGCCTTGTAGCTGCTCCGCAAGTGCCTTACGATCTGCATCACCTAACGTTCCATTCTGGGCTTTCTTTAGTAAAATTTCTACATCCCCTCCTAAACTGGTCAGGCCTTGCATGGATGTTTCCAATAAACTTGCTCTATTTTGCGCAACATGGACATTATCGCCATAACTTTGTAAAAGATTCAGGTAATCCTCATGAGACTTAATTTGAAAAGCTAACGATGGGTCATCAGAAGAATCCATTAACTTCTTACCGGTAGACACTTGATATTCCAGGCGCGACATTTGATCGAACCCCTTTGAAATCATTGACGCATTCCGCTGAAATTGATCATAAGTAGGGATACGCACAGTTACCTCCTAGTCGCTTCCATTATTGTATCAAAAACTGAACGTGCTGTTGCAAGAATTTGTGCGCTGGCCTGATAATATTGTTGATACTCACTCAAGCTCATCGTTTCTTCTTCAAGACTAACACCCGATATGGCATCACGGCGTACTTGAGCCTGCTGTTGAATAATGCTGGCTGCATCATAGTCTGATTTGGCTTTGCTGGTTTCCATCGCAATATTATTCGATACAAAACTATAAGCTTGATTAAACGACAAAGACCCCTGGCTCAGCGCCCCCGCTTGATACAGCTTGGCAAGTGCAAGACCATTCCTGTTATCCGTGGTATTGGTATTATAACCAATAGCAAAACTATCACCTGCTTGATTGTCACCCGTAATGGATACCCGATAACCAGGATCATAACCACCCGGCGTCGGAAAAACAGTAGCGCCGGTTGCCGGATTATACGTAATCGATCCCTCGATTACCTGGCCAGTACTGGCATTGACTAATTGATAAGTTGTTGCATTAACAAAAAGAATATTCACGGGCGGATTTAATGCCTTGGGTGTTGAAAACGCTGTATTTGTTGTATCCGTCACGCCTGTTACTTTAATAACACCTGTACTGCCTGGTGCTTGATTGGATGCGGATGCCATCACAGGCCAACCCAATGCAAGCAGAGAAGGGTCATGGCTAGCTAAATTAAAATTACTGGTTCCGCCACTTGTCGGCGAAATAACAAACGAATCACCTGATGCGTACGTTGCATTATTTACCGTAATAGAAAATCCATCCACAGTAATCGCTTGCGGAAAAGAAAGTAACGTTCCTGAGCTCACGACAGTCTGATCTGATAATCGTGTGAGCACATAGGAATTAGCAGCGCCCATAGATAATTGATAATCACTTGTCGTCAACTGATTCATATCAGTAATATTCACCGTCATACTACTGGTGCCGGTGTTGTTCAGATTCGTCACGACTCTGTCAGCAATAGCCGTCGCGCTATTGATATCAGAAAAAATATTTCCGCCTAAATTACCATTCGCATCCATACCTAATTTATTTTGTTGATTAAACGACTGCGCTATCCCCATTGCTAATCGATTAACACCACGCAATGTCACATCCAATACATTGGTTTGAAAACTCGTCAAACCTTTCAACTCGCCAGCTTGAATGAAATCCATAATAGACGAAGTCGTTGGGCCATCTTGCGCGCCCACTAATAACTCTTGCGGATTCGCAGGATTGGGTATTGTGACCACTGGCTTAATTTGATTACCAGCAAGCAAATACATGCCGTTGCTTAAACTAACCGTTACCGCTCCCTTTTCATCACACTGAGGAACAAAATTAAAATATTTCGACAACTGCGCCAACAAACTATCACGCTTGTCTAATAAATCAGGGTTATTACTATTGAGTGGTTGTGCTAAATTATTATTAATATTTTGCAAATCTTGCAACGTATGATTCACTTGCCCAACATCGACCGTTAGTTGCTGCGAAGTAGTTTGCTTAGCTTGATTGAGTTGCGAGCTCAAATTCTGAAATTGACTAACAAGATCATTTAATTGCCCTAGATACAAGCCACGATTTTCGATAGAAACTTGCGTATTTAATTTTTCTAATGCGCTCAACGAATCCGTTAAGGATTTCCCAATACCGGAGTCTGCTTTATCAAACGTAGGCAACAAATTTTTCAGTTGTGATAAATACACATCAATCCCGGCAACGTTGCTAGTACCAACGCGAGCGGACTGATTAGCAACATCATCCGCCATACGCCTGACGTCACCCACGCTCACACCATTATTAAAGGGGTTGGCGACAAAATTCACCATGCGACGACTATAGAAAGGTGTACTTGCATTCGCTAAATTCTGACTGGTCAGCGTCAAAGCACTCTGAAAAGCCATTAAACTATTAATGCCAATATTTGAAATAGTACTCACTGTTACCTCCCCCAAAAAACTAAAATGGGAAAAATTTGGTAAAGAGCTGCGTCAGTATACCACCACGAGCAGAGTTCCCTACTTGGCCACTGCCACTGTAACTAATGCGAGCATCTGCAATACGTTGTGATGAAATAAGATTATTGGGCTCAATATCTTCTTGTCGAATAATACCGGCTAAACGTATGTACTCTCGACCTTGATTGATCGTGATCCATGATTCACCGCTGACAATCATATTGCCATTAGACAATACCCGCGTCACGGTCACTGAAATCGTACCATGCAATTTGTTATTTTGATTTGTCTGTCCTTTACCATCAAATTGCTGGTCAGAACCCACATTATTAATTAATTTACTGAATGCCGCGCCAAGTATAATCGGCTTAGTTGTACCACTACTATCGACACCCGTACCCGCATTGGTATTATCCGATGTGGTTTTATTAGTTTTCATTTTCGCTTCTTTTTGTCCTTCCGTGGATTCCTCAAGGCGCACTGTTAAAATGTCACCGACTCGACCTGCTTTATGATCTTCATACAATGACAACTGATAACCTGCTTGATAAATCGTACCATTTGATTTAGGTGGTGCCGGATTATCAATCGGAAAAGCAGGCGGTAGTACAGTTTCATCATGCAAATCCATGGTATCCAGCATATGACTACAACCACACATGCTTGCGGTTATCCATAACATGAAAAACATTTTAATTGTATTATTCATGCAATCACTTCCATGCTACAAACAAAAATTAGGTTGTGCGATTGAGATTTTCCATCATACTGTCAACCGCGGACACTGCTTTTGATGTCACCTCAAAAGCACGCTGTGCTTCAATCAAACTCACCATCTCCTCGACAACATTCACGTTAGATCCTTCTAAAGCATTTTGATGCGTTGAACCATAACCTTGACTACCTGGATTACCTAATGTTTCGGTCCCACTGGATGCGGTTGCGACATACATATTTTCACCGATGGGTTGCAATCCATCTGGATTAATAAAATCGGCTAACTGTAATTGACCCAATTGTTGCGAAGTAGCAGAACCTGCGGTTGTTGCAGAAACGATACCATCTTGGCTGATACTTAAATTTGAAAATTGACTTGGCAATGTTATCGGTGGTTGCACAATATAACCATTGGGAAGTGTCAATTGTCCTTGCTCATTCATTTGTAATGATCCAGCGCGTGTATAAGCCATACCAGCGCCATTGGGCATTTGAACTTGAATAAATCCTCGCCCTTGAATGGCAATATCGAGTGGTCTATTGGTTTGAACAATGGATCCATCCGTGTAAATTTTTGAGTTACCCACTAATTTCGTACCCGTACCCATGACAACACCGTTTGGCCCTGTTGTTTCGCCTGAGGTGGGTGAGCCGGGTTGTTTAATAACAGAGTAAGGTAAATCTTGAAACTCTGCCCGACTCTTTTTAAAAGCAGTCGTGCTCGCATTCGCTAAATTATTACTGATAATTTCTAAATTTTCATGCTGCGCTTCTAAACCTGATTTTGCAATCGACAATGCTAAATCCATGATACCTCTCCTCTTATGCCGGTAGTTGTAATATTTCGTTTGCTTTCGTTGCATTCTCTTGCATAGTTTTCATGAGATTGGAATCCATATCAAATTGTCGCGACAACTCAATTAAGCTGGTAAGTGCCTCAACCGCATTCACATTACTACTCTCCAATGCGCCTGGCGTGATGCGAACACTATCATCCAGATTGGCAGTCGCACCATTTGGCAAATAAAATAAACCGTCTTCACCTTTACCTAACTTAGCGATGTCTGGATTGGTGAATTTAATTTTATTAGTGATGACCGGATTCGGATCGCCTTTAAATTTGATAGAAACAGAGCCATCGGTAGCAATGCTCAGACGCTCCGCACTCTCAGGAATACTAATCACACCACTCGAACCTAACACCAAATGACCACCAGCAGTTTTCAACAGGCCATCTTGTATTTGTAAATTACCATCGCGCGTATACCCTTCTTTGCCAATCTTATTTTGCACGGCGATGAAGCCTTTCCCTGCAACGGCAATATCCAAGTCACGCTCTGTTTTGATCACGGGTCCCTGAGAAAAATCTGAATAACTGGCGCCATGAACACCGTATGTTCGACTTTCTTTCTCAGTCTCTGCTAATTGAAAAGGGACTTGCGTTTCATAGTCTGCACGAAACCCTGTTTTGGTGACATTCGCCAAATTATTAGTAACAATTTCTAATTGGTGCATGGATTCTTTTGCTGCACTCGTCCCTAGAAAAAGCGCTTTATCTACCATAACGCAATTCTCCTGTTAACACGTGCATCCCTGCAAAAAATATCCTACATCATCTTACAGTTTCGTAACGGTTTGCATCACTTGTGTAAACACTTGCTCTACCTGTGCATTCGCTTGAAAGGTGTTTTGAGCACTAATCAGATTCACTAATTCTGCCGATAAATCCACATTAGAGCTTTCCAAAAAGCCTTGCTGAATGTTACTTAAGCTATTTGAGGGTGTTACACTTGGCGAACCTGCCGCTGTGGTAGCTGCCCAGGTTGCGCCGCCCAAATTTTGTAAATTTTGTGGTGACTGAAAATTAGCTACCGCAATCTGACCTACTAACACTGCCGGGCCACTACTGTAATTGGCACTGAGCATACCGTTGTTATCCACGGCATAACCGATGAATTGCCCTGCTGGGTAGCCGTCCGCTGTAACGGATGAGATACTATTACCACTACCCGTCTGTGTCGATCCCGCTAAACTCACTGAAAAATTTAAAGCAGCTGCACCCGTACTAGGCGTATAACTAAAACCACTTAACCCAGTTGTACTTAACAACTGCCCAGTATCAGAGAATGTAGCGGTTCCCGGTGTAGCTGCATTCTGAACGCTGCCGTTAACAGCCGTATAGACTGACCATGCATTCGTTCCTGTTTTAACATAATATAAATCTAAGCTATTGGAGTTACCTAAACTATCATAGAGCGTAGAATGTGTAGTGAAATTATATGAAGTGTTATCTGTTGCGCTAAAAGGTGTTGTGGTTGGAGCAGTACTACCTGAATTGAGATTCAAGCCTTGTGCTGTCACAGTTGCACTTGCTTTAGCCGGCTGGGTTGCCGTATTCACAACGAGATCAGCCGGGGCACTGCCCGATGGAATAAGACCATTTACAGCCAGAAATCCTTGCAAGCGCTGCGTGCCTGACATAAAGGTCCCGGTTTGTTTATCAAAGGTCAAGTGACCCGATCTCGAATAAACAGCTTGGCCGGATGTCTGATTATGCAGGATAAAAAATCCATTCCCAGAAATACTAAAATCACTCGGTGCAGTTGTCTGAATGGCACCACCCGGTTGAAAATTTTGTTGCACACCACTAAGCTGCACACCTAAACCAATTTGTGAACCCGATGCATTACTGCCTGATGGCACAATATCAGAAAAAGTTGCACTTGATTTTTTAAATCCCAATGTTTGTGCATTCGCGATATTGTTACTAATCGTTTCCATATTTGACATCGCCGCTTGCATACCTGTTGTTGCAATATTTCCTATATCCATGATCAGCTCCCCCTTATAATATTTTAATAATGTCGCCCATGTCAGTTCCACCTAAACCATCTACATTTAGGATAATGCCACCTGTTTTTTGATTTAACGCAACGCTATTTACTTTGAAAGAACCTGCTGTCTTTATATTCACGTCATGATTATTAATGGTGGCGGTGGCAGACATAGAATAAAAATTGGGATCGCACTGTTTACCATCATCGCCAACCCCATCCCATTTAAAATCAACCAAGCCGCCGGATGCAGCAGCGCCACAATTAATTGTTTTGACTACATTGCCAGATGCATCTTTAATAGCAACTTTTACACTCGTAGCTGCTTGCGGCACCATGGCTGAACCACTTAATCCTTCATCTTTTACCAGCGGCGCTGATGCGCTAGGAATTTCAACATGCTTACCAATTAATTGGGTCGATTCCAGCACTTGGCTATTAGCAAGAGACATATTCACATTTTGTGATAAATCCGCTAATGATTTTTGCATCTCATTGGATGACTTGATTGAACCAATGGCAGCCATTTGTTGCAAAATAGCACTGCTATCCGCTGGATGTGCTGGATTTTGATTTTTCATTTGCGCTAAAAATAATTTCATAAAATCATCCGGCGATAATTCATTCTTAGGCGTCCGTACAGCACCAGAGGCATCAACGTTACCCGCTAATGGTGAAACTGGATTCACATTTGACATAATTAACCTCGCTCTTTAATAACATCTAATGATTTCACCAATAATTCTTTGGTCGTATTCATCATTTGCACATTGGCTTCATACGCTTTGGATGCATCAATCATGTTAGTCATTTCCTCGATCGAATTAACATCCG
>JABDGK010000011.1:0-1248 GCA_013286085.1 Gammaproteobacteria bacterium
GGCCATCATTAGGTATGGCAGATCATTTTTTACAAATTGAACGCCATATTCAAGGTACAAAACCAACTGTGGATATTGGTTTTCCATTGTTAAGTGGCGTACTCACAGCAACAAATGATAGTAATGTTTTTGTAGAAATAAATGTGGCACATGGTCGTCCTGTAACGCAACCGCAAGGTATGCCCGCTGTATTTTTCAATCGTTACTGCGCAGAGCATGCTGGATCTGTTAAAGAAATCACAGATCTTTTAAGAGAGCATAAGCCACTAGGCCCCTATCATTTGACTACGACGGATGGATTAGAGACGAAAAGTTTTCATTTTTATCAAGATACACAAAATTCTGCTGCGCACGTGGAAGAGTTATTAGAGGGTAATGGTGAATTAGTTGTAGCTAATCATGGCGTAGTACAAAAGAAGCAATCCGTTGAAGTATTGAATCATCATGACAGCACGGAAAGAAAAAATAATGCGTATCAGTTTTTCCAGCACAATCAGCGCGTGCAGCACTACAGAGAAAAACAACAAAGACAAGAAGTTTTATCAGAAGATGATATCAATGAGTTGGAGCAAATTGCTTTGCAAGCAGCGAAACTCGCATTAATTAATAACTTTGAATCTGTGTTATGTGCGATTTATATTTACTGTAAAAATGGCATAGTACGCGCGCGCGCTGTTGTTGACAATAACTATGCGCCAAACGTGCCTTGGCAGCATTTCAAAGCAATTGCTACCGTGCCAAGTCATAATCAACCACCACAGCAGCTAGCCGGAGAAAGCGTATCGGTGGTTTATCAGAGGTGATTTAACAATTTGAATGGCGATATAGCTATTTCGTGAATTTTATCTTTATATATAATTTTACCTCCTGTTTTTAAATTTTCCTAAAACAAAAAAATGTGTCATAATAAAACCAACACTTACTTCACTGCCATAAATTCAATTGGCTTGACTTCAAACAATGATAAAAACAAATGAATTAAAATCGCTTGCAACAATAGCCCTACCACTGATGGCGGCTTTTCTCGCACAAAAAGGCATGCAGTTCATCGATACTTTCATGCTGGGTTGGATAGGGCCACAAGCACTTGCCGCCGCAGCTATTGGGACTGCTGTTTTCATTACCGTATTAGTTTTTTGCATGGGCACCTTGAGTGCGGTCGGTGTTTTTGTAGCCCGAGAGAAAAGTGGTAACAATAACACAAATGAAATCAAATCTATTTTACAAAACGGAATTATTCTAGCGCTT
>JABDGK010000011.1:1270-54080 GCA_013286085.1 Gammaproteobacteria bacterium
CAAAATACTAAATTACTTTTGCATGGCTTAGTATGGGGCTTTCCAGGTTTTTTATTATTTCTTATTTTTCGTGAATTTGTTTCCGCATTTTCATTAACAAAAATTGTGATGTTTATAACGTTCGTATCACTCCCACTCGTTTTTTTAGCCAATTATGTATTAATTTACGGGAAATACGGATTCCCTCCATTAGGCATAGCCGGTGTTGGCTATGCGGGTACCATTATAAATTGGTTAATGTTCTTATCCCTGCTAGCCTATTGTAGTCATAATATTACTTTAAAAAAATATGTTTCATTTAATTCATTTAAACCCAATTTAGAAAAAATTTACGATATTTTATTTATTGGTACACCCAGCGGGATGCTTTTAATTTTCGAATCCGGTATGTTTTTACTGTCATCTATTATGATGGGGTATTTTGGAATTATCGCTTTGGCTGCTTATCAAATCGCATTGCAATGTGCTTCGCTTGCTTATGCAATACCCTTTGCTCTTGGTATGACAACAGCATTACAAGTAGGACATGCCTCTGGTGCAAAAGATTTTGCGTTAGTTCAACGCACAACAATCGCCATTTTTACCGTGGGATTAATCGTATCTGCAACACTTGCCTTCTTTTTTATTTTCACGCCGCAGCTATTAATTAATATTTATTTATCGCCATTCACGCACAATTATGCCGAAACATACCATTTTGCTAGATCATTTTTAATTATCGCCGCATTTTTTCTATGCCTTGATGCGGTGCAAGCGATTATGAATGGTGCGTTGCGAGGTTTAAAAGACACGCTGGTTCCGATGCTGATTAGTATAGGATGTTATTGGTTGATTGGCATTAGCAGCGGGTATTTTTTATCATTTCATACTCATTTAGGTGCAGTAGGTATTTGGTATGGTCTAACGTTTGGAATTTGTAGCGCAGGCGTGCTTTTGATGTGGCGGTTTTTGAAAAAACTGGCGCATGAAAAAAGAACTTAGGCTGCTAACAATACCCTTTGTCGAATAATATATGCTCAAATAAAGCATTTTTAGTTTGTGTAATGATATAGCATATTTTAGCATTAATGACAGGTGTCTTCCCGTATTCTCGAAAATGACGCTATCTAATCATACACTGCTAGTATTATCAGCAAGAAAGCATTAGACTTTTAATTCTATGGCCTATATCAAACCTAACAAAGCATTTCTCACTGAAGTTTTTACGTTATTCTTTTGTTTTTTCTCAGTATCAAATGCAGCAACGACTAAGTTATATGATCCATTCCAAATTGGTAATTTTGTGTTGCCAGCATCGCAACAACCCGGTCCGCTGATTGCTTTTGGTCAAAATATTATTGATAAAAACCAGATGCAATTGTTTCTAGAGCCCGATGATTATATGGGTATTCAAAAACATGCGGTTGATGTTGTTCCGGGAATTTTATACGGTATTACAGATAATTTTTCCATATTTCTCAATATACCTTATGCAGCAAATTATCAAGAAGGTCGTCAACATTCTGATGGGTTAGAAGATGCATTCGTGCAACTAGAATATGCTTTTTATAACAAAAAAGGCAAAAACTTTACTGATCAAGCAACGTTTGTCACGAGTGTCATACTGCCAACGGGTGATGCGATGAAAGATCCACCGACAGGTGCAGGTGCTCCCAGTTTATTTTTGGGGGGAACATTTAATCGTACCTATCCCTATTGGTTTGCTTATACATCGCATGGTGTTCTCTTAAGAACAACACACAACAATACACGCTTTGGAAATAATTTTCTTTATCAGTTTGGCCTGGGAAGAAATTTATTTGATATTGATTCACGATGGATTGTTGCATTACAAGCCGAGCTTGATGGTCAATATGCAAAAAGGAATGTTATCAGCGGTATAACTGACCCTAACTCAGGTGGAAATATTGTGTATCTCACACCGTCATTATGGATTTCTTCAAATAAATTGGCTATCCAGTTTGGCGTAGGTAAGGCTGTCTCACAGAATTTGTATGGTAATCAGACAAGAGAGACTTATTTAGTAACTTCAAATTTTGGCTGGACGCTAGGTTAGGATGTCCAATAAAAGTCATTTCGCGCCATAGTTGCGTATAGCTTATCCATAAATCTGTGCGCTCACCATTGTAACAACCCTGTTCTGCTATAATAAACATAAGTCATTATAATAGAGTCAGGATAAGAGGCTCGCATGAAAATTAAAGACAAATTACTGATTGCGTTCGTCATTCCTATTTTATTACTGGGATTGCCCAGTTTGGTTGGTTTGCAATGGTCAAAAATATTATTTTTTGATTTTACACAAAATAGTGTTACCAAGGTACAGACGGTATTAAGAATAGATATGGCTGAAAGTGATTTAGCAAGAAATACCTTGATGTATTATCTCACTCAAAAATCAGATGAAAAAACGGAGTTCACAGAAAATGTATCTGTCATGCAAGAACAGCTTGCACTCTATAAAACATTTCGTTTATCCGACGAAGAAAAACAAGCATTAGCAACGGTTAATATTATGATTAATCGTGGTATTGATATTAAGAAAAAGCTTTTTGAAATAGCAGATCAAGATATAGAAAATAACCATAAAATAAGAAACCTGCTCGAAAATAAAATAGAACCACTTTTCTATAATGAATGGCACAAAGCGCTAACGACTAATGATCCTGAGTTTTCAGCAAAGAAAGAAGCACTATTAGCAATAGAATTGAGAATCAATAGGGTTATCACCGAAGAGAAGGATTATCGCTTATATCACAACCCGGAATCTAAAAAAAACGCATTGGATGATCTTACCGATGCAAAGCAGAGGCTTAAACAATTATCGCAACTGAATTTAAACAAGCAAGAACTATTCTGGTTCAACCAACTTCAAGAATATGTAAATGAACTAAGTACGGTAATCGACAATATTTTTCAGGTAGTAAATACGGAATATACATTCCTTATTGAAGATGAAAAACTCAGTAATGAATTAGACATACCTTTCGGTCAGTTAAAAACAGTCGCGGTTACTGAGGAACAAGCAGTTGCACAGAAAATCAATAACCTCAGTTATATCATTACTGGAATTTTAAGTCTCATCATTCTAGTTAGTATTGTTATATCATTTTTCTTTACTCATTATTTGATGCGCCCCATTAACTATCTGCTCTCTTCAATTGCACGTATTCGAAAAGGTGAAAATGTGTTGGTGGAACGTCTTTCTGCCGATGAGGTCGGTGATTTATCAGAATCATTTGGTGAGTTAGTCAGTGAAAATAACACACAGGTAGAAAAAATCAATGCGGAGAATTGGCTAAAAGGACATATAGCAGAAATATTAAAGGCAGTGCAAATCCAAAAAAATATAGAAGATATGTGTGATATTGCAATTAGTAAAACAGCTGAAGCCGTCGATGCAGGATGTGGGGCATTTTATGTCGTTCAAGAGCAAGATAATGTAAAATTCCTCACGTTATTGGGTAGCTATGCTTATAAAAAACGTAAAAATATTTCTAACCAATTTAAATTCGGGGAAGGCTTAGTTGGGCAAGCCGCATTAGAAGGGAAAATTATTTTATTAACAGATGTGCCTGATGATTACATTCATATCACATCAGGGCTAGGAGACAAACGACCCGCTTTAATTATTGTTCTGCCTATCAAGACTGAAAATAAAATATTAGGGGTCATTGAAATTGCTTCATTCCACGAGATCACAGATGCGCAACAGCAATTCTTAGAGCAGTTATCTTCTAATTTAGGTCTTATCATTGAAGCCATACAAAATCGTCAAAAAACCGAGCTAGCTTTAGTGCAGGTGCAACAACAATCGGAAGAATTACAAACCCAACAAGAGGAATTACGCGCAACGAATGAAGAGTTAATGGAAAAATCACGCAGCCTGCAAGAATCAGAAACCGAACTCAAAACACAAAGTGAAGAATTGCAAGCGAGCAATGAAGAATTAGAAGAAAAAACAGAACGCCTAGCTAAGCAAAATGCCTCCATAGGAAAACAAAACAAAGAGATTGAGCAAGCACGAGCTGATCTTGAGCAGCGCGCAAAAGATTTAGCATTAGCAAGTCAGTATAAATCTGAATTTTTAGCGAATATGTCGCACGAGCTACGTACGCCACTAAATAGCTTATTAATTCTTTCGAAGAATTTGCAGGAAAATAAAGATGGCAACTTAACAGACAAACAAATCGAATCTGCTCGTGTAATTTATAGTGGTGGTAAAGAGTTATTGACATTGATTAATGATATTTTGGATTTATCTAAAGTAGAAGCTGGACACTTACAATTAGACGTTACAGAAACGAGTATCAAACAAATTTGCGGAAGTTTAAAATCACAATTTGAACCTGTTGCGAAAGATAAAAAAATTGATTTTCACATTGATATTAGTCCAGATGTTCCCGAAAACATAAAGACAGATGAACAACGTGTTTTGCAGATTATTAAAAATTTGTTATCGAATGCATTTAAATTCACACACCTGGGTTCAGTAACATTAAGCGTAGCCAAGCCCAAACCCACTGTTCGATTTAGGAAATCGACACTGAGCACGGATAATGCACTCGTATGGTCTGTATCTGACACGGGTATTGGTATTCCTAAAGCTAAACAAGAAGCTATTTTTGAAGCGTTTCAGCAAGCAGATGGATCCACAAGTCGATCTTATGGTGGCACGGGATTAGGATTAGCTATATCAAGAGCATTGGCCGAACTGTTAGGCGGTGAAGTGGATATTGAGAGTGAAGAACAAAAAGGCAGTACGTTCACGTTATATTTGCCGTTAATCTATGCAGATAAAAAAAATCACATTAAAGAACAAACAGAGCATAAAACAGCAAAATCAACAACAGTAAAGAATATGAGAAAAATAGAGAACATCCCCCTATTCTTGCCTGATGATAGAAATCTATTACCTTCAAAGTCAAAATCCTTACTGATTATTGAAGATGATAAAAATTTTGCGGAAATTGTCATGGACAAAGCGAAAGAAAAAAAATATCTCTGCGTCGTTGCAGGAGATGGTCAAAGTGGTCTTGCATTAGCAACAGCTTACCAACCTAGTGGTATTGTGCTTGATTTGGGTTTACCCGACATCGATGGATCTGAAATTTTAACGCAGTTAAAATCTGATTTAAGAACACGGCACATACCTGTACATATCATCTCTTCCCGAGATGAAACCCCCGATGTTAGACAAAAAGGTGCGATAGGATATTTCTTAAAATCATCTGGATCAGAAGGCTTATCATTGGTATTTGATAAAATTGCATCTGTTATAGATAATGAAATTAAACGTGTGTTAGTGATAGAAGACAATCTAGATAGTCAGAAAGCCATTGTGAGTCTCATTGATAATCCACATATTAAAATTGATTGCGCATCAACTGCAAAATCTGCAAAAGAACATATTATTCAAAATAATTATGATTGTATCATTGTTGATTTAAATCTATCAGATCAATCGGGTTATGATTTATTGAAATCTTTAAAAAAAGAGAAAATAAATTTACCACCAATCATCGTTTATACAGGGCGCGAGTTGACGGAAGAAGAACATGAAGCGTTGCAGCAATATGCATCGAGCATTATTCTAAAAGGTGTGAGCTCACCAGAGCGATTACTTGATGAGGTTTCATTATTTTTACACAGTGTAGAGTCTTCTCTTCTTGAAGAGCAAAAGAAAATTATCAAGACACTACACAATCCAGATAAGATTTTTTCAAATAAACGTGTATTGCTGGTAGATGATGATATGCGAAATGTATTTGCACTTTCGAATATTCTAGAAGAGCGTGGATTAGATGTGGTCATTGCATCCAACGGAAAGCTAGCCTTAGAAAAATTAAGCACTGAAAAAGGCATTAATATTATTTTAATGGACATCATGATGCCTATCATGGATGGCTATGAAGCGATTAAAAAAATCAGGGGAAATCCACAAATCAAAAACATCCCCATTATTGCACTGACAGCAAAAGCCATGATAGATGATAAAGAAAAGTGTCTAAAAGCAGGAGCAAATGATTATATCACTAAGCCAGTTGATGTAGATCAACTGATTTCTATGATAAAAGTGTGGCTAAGCGAGTGAAAAAACAATGGCTGACTCAGCGATTAACAATGTTGAACTGGACATGTTGCTTGAAACCATTCTGCGTATTTATGGTTATGACTTTAGAAATTATGCTAAAGCATCTCTAAAAAGGCGATTATTGGGGTTTATAGAAAAAAACAAGATACACAGTTATGTGCAGCTACAAGAAAAATTAAGTCACGATAAAAATTTGTTTAGTGCATTATTGCAAGATCTCTCTATCACTGTGACAGAGATGTTTAGAGATCCAACATTTTATCTCGAATTTAGGAATAATGTTATTCCTATCCTGAAAACATATCCATTTATAAAAATTTGGCATGCAGGATGCGCTACAGGCGAAGAAGTATATTCCATGGCCATTTTGCTTTATGAAGAAGGCCTTTTATCAAAAACAAAGTTCTATGCAACTGATTTTAATGTGGTGGCATTAGAGAAAGCAAAACAAGGCATTTATAAAGCTCAGTACGCCAAACAATTTATTCAAAATTATAATAAATCTGGCGGAAGCTCGGAATTTTCAAATTATCATAGCACGCATTACGGGGCGATAAAAATACATGAATTTTTAAAAAAAAATATGACATTTGCCTATCACAATTTAGCTGTCGATCGCGTGTTTGGTGAAATGAATGTGATTCTATGCCGTAATGTATTAATTTATTTTGATTCGCAACTTCAAAATCGCGTATTAACGTTATTTAATGACAGCTTGTGCCATAGAGGATTTTTGTGTTTAGGGACAAAAGAATCACTTAACTTTACGACGGTAATTGATAATTTTGATAAGTTTGTTAAAAAAGAAAAAATTTATCGTAGAAGGACATAGAATGCCTTATGAATTGATTGTCATAGGTGTTTCAGCCGGCGGTTTAGTAGCGCTTTCCACTATTTTTCCTAAATTATCTGCTGAGTTTAGTATTCCTATTGTAGTTGTTCAACATGTGGGTGATGACAATAGTCTTTTAGTAGAGCATTTAAATAATCTGTGTGTAATACCAGTAATTGAAGTCGAAGACAAATTTGCTATTCAAAAAAATACGATTTACATCGCTCCAGCCGGATATCATTTACTAATAGAGGATAAAAATACCCTAGCTTTATCATTTGATCCCAAAGTGAATTACTCACGACCATCCATCGATGTATTATTTGAATCAGCTGCTGATGTATTTAAAGAGAAGTTAATGGGTGTTGTTCTCTCAGGAGCAAATACAGATGGCGTAAGTGGAGCAAAAAAAATTAAATCACAGGGTGGTTTTGTTATTGTGCAAAGTATTGAGACATCAGAAGCCAAAATTATGCCAGCCGAAACTATTAAGATGGTTAATGTCGATATAATATTACCATTAGAGGATATTGGCCCATTTCTGCAAAGTGTGGAGCGAAAAAATGAATAATCATCAGCAGGATATAATTTCAAAAGCAAAAATATTGGTTGTTGATGATCAGCCAAATAATCTTATTGCGATGAGGCAAACATTAGAGTCGTTAGAAGCAGAAATTTATTTAGCAAAATCAGGTCACGAAGCCCTGCAATTAATAAAAGAACATGAGTTTATGCTCATACTTTTAGACGTTCAAATGCCTGAGATGAATGGTTTTCAAGTAGCCTCTCTGTTACGAAAAGATGAAATAACGAAAAATATACCTATTATATTTATCACAGCGATTTGTAAAGAAAAAATAGCTGCTGTTGAAGGTTATCAAACAGGAGAAATTGATTATTTATTTAAACCGGTTGATCCCGATTTACTGAGACCAAAAATACAAATTTTTTTAGATTTGTATTATCAGAAAACGAAGGTTATAGATAATATTTCACGAGAGCTTAGAACGATGAATGCTATACTGACAGAAGGAAATCATGAGTCAGCTATTATTTCACAAGAACGATCCGATTCAGAAATGCAGCGTCCACGTATTTTAATTGTTGATGATAATCCTAATAATATTTTTGCCATAAAAAGCTTGTTAGAATCTATGCCAGTAGAGTTATTTGAAGCACGCTCTGGAAATGAGGGTTTAAATTTATTACTGCAATATGAATTTGCCTTGGTGTTATTAGATGTGCAGATGCCTGAAATTGATGGCTTTGAAATAGCAGAATTAATGCGAAATAATCGACGTACGAAAGAAATTCCCATTATTTTTGTCACGGCCATCAGTAAAGAAGAAGAGTACATTAAAAAGGGGTTGCAATTGGGTGCGGTTGATTATTTATTTAAACCATTAGATCCTGTTATTTTGCAAAGTAAAGCGGCTGTTTTTATAAATTACTACATCCAAAAAAAACTGATGGTACAACTCGTTGCGCAGTTAAATTCATCAAAAGAAATGTTAGCCAAAAAAAATCAATCTTTAAGTCATTTAGCTCACACAGATGTTCTGACGGGACTTGAAAATAGATTAAACTTTGAAGAGTTACTCGATAAAATGATTAAATTTTCTAAGCGTTATAATAAAGTTTTTACGTTAATGTTTTTAGATTTAGATAATTTCAAACAAGTGAACGACAATTTTGGTCATGAAGCTGGCGATCTCTTGCTAAAAGAAGTTGCGCATCGATTACAAACGGTGGTTAGAGCTGGTGACACTATTTTTCAGGGAAATACAAAGTTTTCAATTTCACGCTTAGGGGGCGATGAATTTGCTATTTTATTAACAGATATTAATGATCCCAACATTGTGGGCCATATCGCTAATCGAATCATCGATGCGCTCGCGAAGCCATTTTCAATAGAGCATAATGAGGTACGGATTGGAGTCAGCATAGGAATCGCCTATTTCCCCGAGGCGGGCGATACCTCCGAAGTGTTAACCAGAAATGCAGATACAGCAATGTATCTCGCAAAAAATGCGGGGAAAAATTGTTATCAATGTTTTACGCCTGCTGCCCAGAGATAATTTGCTTACATGTTGTTTTTTAATATTTTTTTATGAGTAATCGAACACATCGGCGTTGTTGCATAAATCGTAAATCCCCTCCCCTCCACGCTTTTTGTGGAGGGGAGGGTTAGGGAGGGGAGGATAAAAAAGTTTCATTATTTCGTTGCATGGGAAATTTATCCTCTAAACGCCTCCTCTCCCCAGCCCTCTCCTCCACAAAAAGCGTGGAGGAGAGGGGGTAATTTGATTTATGCAACAACGCCGAACACATCTAACGTGGATTAATTGAATCCAGGGTATAAGTTGAAGACTTACTTGAACTAGGTGTTTTGCTGATCGCACAACTTGTCATTATGCTCAGTATACACATTACAAAAATTATTTTTTTCATTGCAACCACTCCTATTATAAATTTCTAATCTTAATTTTTTCTACCGACAACAACTAAAATTATTCCGGCGACAAGAGACAAGCCGCCCAATACAGGAGGAAAATAAACTGTTTTCTGGGTATCTGCAGTAACTTGGATGTCGCCGATTTGTGCTACTTTTTCATGCTTTGTGTAAGTAAAACCTTGATAGGCAAGAGCCAGGATGCCAACAAGGATTAATAGCATTCCAATTATCGTTGTAGTTGATTTCATGTTTGATCTCCATTACCTGCCAATGAGAATAAAAATTGCGGCTGCTAAAGCAACAATACCAAAGATGACAGTAGGTATAGCAACTCCTGGAACCAAGGCGGTGATTGCAACTAAAATTAAATACACTGCAAGCAAGATAAAACCGATATTATTAGTAAGCTTCATATACTCATCCTTTAAAATAATTAACCCATGTAAAAATTTTTTAAAAATATTCTGCGAACTTTGTTATTTAATGATGCCTTCCGTTGCCGCCCTCAGATACTTTCAATAATTGCGGCAATTCCCATACCTCCAGCAGTACATATCGAAATTAGCCCACGTTTTCCCGCAGTTTCCTTGCTAAGCATTTTGGCAAGTGAAGCAACCATTCTACCGCCGGTTGCGGCGAAAGGATGTCCCAACGCAAGACTACCTCCTTTAATATTCATTTTGCTTCGATCAAGGGGGCCCAGTGCATGTTCACGCCGCAAATATTTTTTAGCATATTCATCACTTTCCCATGCTTTCAACGTACAAAGAACTTGCCCAGCAAATGCTTCATGAATTTCATAATAATCGAAATCTTGTAAGGTTAAATTATGTCGTTGCAATAAACGGCTGACAGCAATAGTCGGCGCCATAAGCAGCCCATCTCCTCCCACGTAATCTATAGCAGCAACCTCAGCGTCTACAAATCTTGCCAATGGTGTCAAGGATTCTTTCTGAAAAGAAATTTCATTCGTTAATAAAACTGCTGAAGCACCATCCGTCAATGGCGAGCTATTACCCGCAGTTAATGTGCCGAGAGTAGTTGAATCAAAAACTGTTTTAAGTTGCGCAAGTTTTTCAAGGGACGTATCAGCACGGACAATGCCATCTTTAGAAATTCCATGAATAGTTGTGATAAGATCTTCATAAAACCCTTCTGCATAAGCTTTCGCTGCGTTTTGATGACTAATCAATGCTAATTCATCTTGATCAACTCGAGAGATCTTCCATTCTTTCACCATTTTTTCACAATGCTCACCCATCGATAACCCAGTGCGAGGCTCTCTGACTTCAGGAGACGCGGGTTTGAAATCACGGACTCTGAGCTTGCATAGGGTTTTTATTTTTTCGCCAAAATATTTCGTGTTCCTAAGTTGTAGTAAGATTTTTTTTAAATGATCGGAGAGTAGTAGTGGTAAGTCAGAATTCGTATCAACACCACCTGCAATACCCCATTCAATTTGTCCTACCGATATCTTATTTGATATTAACAAAGTGGCTTCAAGCCCTGTGCCGCAGGCTCGTTGTATAAAACAAGCGGGCGTATAAGGAGAAAGCCCAGACCCAAGCGTTGCCTCTCGTGCAAGTCCCCATTTCAATGAGCTATTGATCACGGCTCCTAATGCAACATCTCCTAATTCTTTATCTTGCAAATGAAATTTTTCAACCAATGATTTTAGTGCGTCCGTCATCAAATCTTGGGTTGAATCATCTTTAAAACCCGTGAATGATTTTTGAAATGGAGTGCGTTGCCCGCCGATGATATAAACGAAATTATTTTTCATTAGTTGCTGCAACAATAAATAGAATAATTGCCGCTTTAATTAGCATAAACTCTCCTTGTGAATTATTCGTCGCCAGTCACATTTTTTACTTCAACTCGATAAATAATATAACATATTTTGCGAGTAATAAAGTCATACGCGAATATTTAAGTTACACTATTTTAAGGATGTAAGTCCTTAACTCGTGATTATTAAATAAGGAAATTTTATGTGCCTAAATGCTAGTGTAACTTGGGCAACGGCAGGGCTTGGAATTGCTACCTTTTTATTTGTTAAAGCAAAAGGCAAGCCGGCTTGCTATTACATGGCACCACTTTATTTTAGCTTAATGGAAATCATTCAAGGGTTCATGTATATAGAATTAACCCATCAGTCACCCTTATTCCTGCGTATTTTAGTTTATCTGGCCTATCTTCATGTGTGTTTCCAACCGCTGGTATTTAATTATTGGCTAGGTATATTTATTCGAAAAGAACAGCAGCAAATATATTATTTTATTCTCAAACTTTGTTTTGTTGGCGGTTTATTATTATTTTCCAGAGTATTTATTACCGATTTGACACCGCTTTGTTCCGACATAGAGGCACTTTGTAACATTACACAAAAAATATATTATGGCCATCACCACATTGCTTGGTCCCTACCACTGCAAACAGCGGGCCTACATTATTTTACGCCATCAATAGCTTTACACATGTTTTTGTTTTTTATCCCTGGGATTCTATTAGGTTTATATAGATTAATGCTTCTTATGTTTGTGATGGGGCCTCTTGTTTCTTATCTCATAACACCTGATGTTAGTGAACAACCCGCTATTTGGTGTGTAATAGGTTTATGGTTGTTACTCATGACCTTATGGGCTGCACTTTATCATAAACTCCCGAATTGGTTGGTGCCAAAAGCTTAACCATTTAAATTTAAAGTTTTTTGCATATAAACCATTAAATGATTAGGATCATAGGTATGCATTTCAAAAAGAGGTTTAAATCCTGCCTCTTCATAAAAGTAATACGTTTTCAAATAATTTTTATCATTCTGCTTTTGACTCAGTGTTTCTACTGTTAAAGAAGAACATCCGCGCTCAAGGCAGTAATTTTCAGCGGTTTGCAAAAGCTTCTTACCAACATTTTTTCGATGGTAAGCTTTCTCAACAGCCAGCCAATAAATATTGGCATTATTAGGATAAGGAAATTCAAGCGTGATCATTCCAATATAGTCATTACCAAGACAGGCGGCAAACGAGACGCGATCTAACATGCCTTGAGCATATCGTTCATTTGCCTCCGGAATACCAAACCATTCAGGCAGCGTTGCTGTGATTTGTCGACAAATCTTCATTGCCAAATTAGGATTACACTTTTTAATATCAATGTCATTCATTAGCTATATCACTCCTTGTATTACTTCCGAATTATCCAAGCATAAATTCACAGCCTCTCTTTTATAGCTTGCAACTGTAATGACTTTGAAATTAAATCGGCTCGCGTATGACAATTTAATTTCAATTTTATCGCTTCAAGATAATGTTCGATTGTACGAGGCGAAAGATTTAACTGCTTTGCAATTTGCTTGAAAGTAAATCCTTTTACAAAATAGAAAAGGCAATCAAGCTGACGAGCAGTAAGCCTCATTGTATCTGTACAAACAGGTTCAATAGAAACAAATGATAGGCCTTGTATGCCTAAGATCTTCCCGGTTTTTGAATACCAAGGCGCTTTATGGCTAACAGCATTGATAGTTGCACCGTCACTCATGGTGCCCGATTCAAAAAAAATATGAGTCTTGTTATCATGCACTACTTTTGCATCATGGCTTTTTAGGCAATCAACTTCATGCGGCCAAAATTCTAAATCGCTATAATCTACTACATCCGTTCCTTTTGATAAGCCTACATCTAACGCTAATCTATCGTTAGCACCCCAATATTTATTATTTAGATCTTTCCAATAAATATGGAAATTTAAATTCCGAAAATTCCCCATTTCCAATTGGTGGATTTCATCTGGATCAGATATAGTGTTAAATTGCTGCATTAAGTTAATCATAAAAATATCACTCGCAAAATCGATTTTTAATAGCCGGTAATTTCAATGCCAGTGAAATTAATTCAACCCGCGATTCACAATTTAATTTTTGTTTAATAGCGTCTATATAGTGCTCGACCGTGCGTGGTGATAGTGATAATTCTTTTGCAATTTGTTTTATCGAACACCCTTTTACTAAATGATATAGACAATCAAGTTGTCTCATCGTGAGTTTCGAATTTATTTTTTCATCTATCACAGATTGTGAATGATTGAAAATCTGTAGATTAGCTGGAACAAGATTATCTTTGCCTAGCAAATAAGAAATTCCAAACACACCTAATATTTTTCCATCGCGCGATCGCAATGGGGTTTTGTGACTAACAAAAAACTTAACTTCTTTGTCGACACATTTACATGGCTCAATGATAGATTTAGAATTTTCTGTATAAATGACCTCTCGATCATTCTTTTCCAGCTGGGGGGCTTCATTAACCCATATAAAATCGCGATCGGTATGCCCTACAATATCATCAGGCCGCACTGTGGATGCATAAAGATAATCAGTAAACATATTATTGACTCCAATATATTTACCCTTTTTATCTTTCCAATATATACTCGCTTGTATACCATCGAGAATATTTTCAAAATTGTAGGCTAAATGAGGTTGCATATTCTTCACTATAGAACTGACTAATGTTGGCTTAATTATACCAAAATGATCTTTTACTGTACATAATTACTTCTTTTTCCCCTATTTTATCGTAAAAATTAAGCAGCAAATAGGGTTGAAATCCCCCTATCCAGCGATAATACCGCACTAAATACTATTTAATTAGCTGACAATCTTTCTTTAATATTCCGCATTTTTAGCGCCTTACTAATCAAATCTACACGTGTTTTACATTGTAATTTTGATTTGACGGCCTCAAGGTAATGTTCAACAGTCCGCGCTGACAGTCCCATGGTTTCCCCAATTTGTTTTATGGTCATACCCAAAACCAAATAATAAAGGCAGTCAGTTTGACGCTCTGTTAAAGAAATTTGATTCGTTAGCATGTTGAATACATCGTCCATAAAATTTGTGTTAATAAATTCTAAGAACAAATTACAAAAACAAATAGGGCGAGAATCCCCCTATTCTCTGTCAAAAAATTCAATTTTCAGGGTGATCTTACCCCTAATAAAGTGACTTATTACCTTATACCATTATCTCAACGTCAAATAAGCACGCATCATAATTCATATTCAAAACTATATGACAGTGCCAACATTTTTTAAATAGCATGTGATTCTTATGAAAGAAAAGATGTACATTACTGGCGCGCCTGTTGGTGCGACACCCAAGTATATTAATCCTATCGAGCCAAAGTTCATCATGAATTTTTTGCTGGATTATCTCGTTTCAAGTACGAAAAAAAATAAGATCTTACAGGTATTAATCCAAGATGGTTGGGAGAAAGTAGATGCGGGTGGCCTATCTCTGCAGTCTGGCTATCATGAAAGTATCACCATGACAGATCTTAATGCCTTGTCAACAGCCGAACAACAAATTGCTATTGAGAACTTAACGTCCGCAGGTTGGCTGAATAAAAATAATGAATGGATTAACCCTCGCACACCTGATAATAAAATTTTTAAAATAGAAAAAAATACACTTTTACTGATTCAATCAAGAAGTTTCATAAGAAAGATTGTGCTGCAATTAACAACATATGGTTGGCAAGTAAATAATAATGGCGATTTAGTTTGGCCATATGAAAAAGTTCATAGTTATTTACCACCGAAGATGGTAACTCAAATTAAATCACTCTGCCCTGCTATACTCGACAGCTTACTGGAATCTGGCTGGGTATGTAGGCCAGCAGGATATTGGCAACCGGGTAAGGCACGCTCACCTTATCTTCCAATCACCCCAGAAAAAATTATCGAGGAATGTCATCTTTCCTTACGAGAAGGTGCTGCAATCGTTCACATACATACGCGTGACACGAGTGACAAACAGACCTATTATATTCCAGGCCTTGGCGCTACCTTATCGATTAGTGCGCAAACAAATCATATTGATATTGATCAATACGATAAAATTATTCCCGCCATTCTAGAACAAGATCCATCAGGAATTATAAATCTCTCGACTAGCGTTCGTGGCGACAAGGTGGATTTTGATAGCCCATTACGACGCGCGCATTTAAAACCATACAGTGTACGAAAAATTGTACCCGATAGCGCTTCTTTTAGTCCTGGCCACATATTATTTCAAACAGGTGGGGGTTATGACAACCCACCAACATTCATCAATAAACAATTTAACCATTTCAAAACTTATGGTATTCGCCCTGAAGTTGAAGTATTCAACAATACTATTTTGAATAACATCGTAACAACATACAAGACATCCTTATTGGCTGCTGGGACACCTCCTCTATTTATGCTAGTCGCTGGCGTAGACCAGCATAAAAAAGATTCCAACACTAGCACTATAGTAGATGACTCTTTAATTCCAATTGAAATTCATCAACGTATCAGTGAATTATTGCAAGAGGATAATTCAATTTCACATACTGATGCGGTGAATTTGGCAGTTGAATATCTTCTTCCCATTGTAAATAAAATTCGCCAGCATTTCCACCAGGCTAAAATATCCATCTTGATGCCTGGACTCATGCAATCTATCTTGGTTGAAACGGCACTTCAACTTAAACTAAATGGCATACGTGTTGGACTAGAAGATGCGCTGACGGTATCGGATAAGCGTGTACCGGGTGGAATTCGAAAAGCACTTGGTACCTATGAACAAGTTCGCGCTATACGCCTTGCACTAGAAGCTCGCGGAGTAGTTATAGCAACGTCAGAACAGCTACGAGACACACTGGGTATTCCGCGCGAAGATATCCGCGTGTTTCATGCGGTTATCGCGGCACTAAAGCCTTACACAGCGAATGTCTGTAATATTTCTAGTATGCCTAAGGCTTCCATTGTTTTATCAATACTTGCGCCTTTAGCAAAAGAGTATTATCGCAGAGAAAATGTATTTATTGCAGAGATCATGCGATACCTAGAAAAATCAACATATGATATTCACTCACTTTCACAAAAAATACAAAATTCAGTAAGAGATTACGGTCTCTATTTTCGATTGTTTATTGAAGAAAAAGATCGTTATTTCGACCATGCTCACCTGACTTTCCCTGATATCTATACCCCTCAAGCAATAAATTTTATCAGAGAGCTTTTACACGAACGTCATCACTTAACTACAGTTTTGGATGAAGCAATCAATCAATATTCTCGCACCCTTCAGTTACCTTCGTTATCTAATGCCTCTTATAAAATTGCTTTAGACCAATTTAAAGAGCCAGCGCTGCGATTTTTGGAGTATTTGATTTCAATTCCTTGCAGATATAATGTGAATCGCACCGATGTCACTCATTTAGAAATTCGGCAACACCCTAATTACAGTGCAATAATGGCTATTTTATTTAATGCCATTCATGAACTTACACTTTCTTTGCGTAAAAAATCTAACGCTGACACTAAAATAGATGGCTTAGTTTGGTATGTCACAGAAAACACTGATCATGAAAAAATAACTCCGATCAAAGAATCGGATCTTGCTGAAACAATATCGCAGATAGATTGGGTGGTATTGCCGAGCACCCCAACAACGCATTACCCACTAGGTCTTAAACTATCAACCGGGCTGACTAACGCATTCTATCGTTTTCTCACACAAAATATGACGGAATCGAATCACACCACGTTAAAATTATTGAGCATGACGCATTCGGGTCTCGACGCGAATGGTGAACCTATTATTGAGTCCAGCATGCTTTACAGCCGTTTTGCACTCAATACTGATCGATCTGGTAACTTTAGCAGCTATTCTGCAAGCTTAATCTATGACCGCTTGCTACTTCCTCGACTTGTTGAACATCCTTCTCAGCTCGCATACACATCGCGTGGACAAGTTATTCGAGATAAGGATGGATTGCCACTATATCAAGATGGGAGAAAAGCAAAACGTATTTCATATGACACAATCAATCGTTTTCCTTTATTAAAATTGCTTGCACACAGCTCGGGTATTACGACAGCGCAGCAATTGGATAACTTAATTCATCATGATGCTTGTAAATTGGGTTTCTCAATTGTAGAGCAACGTGCATTCTTTAAAAGAATATTAGTCATATCATTTGCTTCTGCATCCGACATCCATTTACACCATCTGGGTAGCAATGTGATTGATATTACGGCTTTCAATGACATTCGTAGCCTCGCAGGAACCACAACGCGTGACTATCTTATTGAGGCTAGCGAATCAAAAAAATATGTAGAAGAAACGCTGAAGAAGATGCGCTTAAATGCTAATGCGCCCAAGTATGATTATGCGCATGCGATACCAACATGGATGACAGGTGAGCAAGGAAAAATTCTTGTTCGATTAAAAAATGTATTTCTGATCGATGATCCTGCACGATTACATGATGGACATTCTATCAAACGTTATCTTGAATGTAGCCCAATATGGCTTAGAAAATGGTTTACTATGATTCATAACGCACCAAAATCATTTGGTGCCAATGATATTATACTATATTTACAGAAAATGAATGGAAAAATCGAGTTATCTTCTTTAAAACCCAAGCCCCTAAAAATTGCGATTATAGGAATGGGATGCAGTGGAACATTTGTTTTGCAAATGCTAGCAAAATATTTCAAGAAAAATGATAATGTTGAAATCTTACTATTTGAAAAATCTTCTCAAATGGGCGCCGGTTTACCCTATGGGGAACAATTCAATGATGATAGCTTTATCTTAAATATGGAATCCTCTTTACTAAGTGGCAATCCTGACAATAGGGGTGAATTTCGTTCATGGCTGAAAAAAATGCTGGGCATATCAAAAAATAAAATTCCCCTTCATGTTGAGCGAAAGTATATGGGTATGTATTTAGAAGCGTTAGTCAAAAGCGCTTTAGCGCTATTACAGGAAAAAAATATTTCCTACACCATCATTCAAGACACTGTATCAAATATCATAAAAAATAAAAATAACTATTGCTTGATCACGCAGGTACGTCAGTATGAAACTGATCGCATCGTATTGGCTACAGGGCATTTACCCAAAATTTCTCCTTTTCCCAACGAGAAAAAATATATCGCAAATCCCTACCATTCACTCGATGAATTAAAAAAAATTCCTCAATCAGCAAACGTAGGTATTTTAGGTAGCAAGCTAACCGCGGTGGATATTGCTATTCTCTTACGACATCATGGTATTAAACGAATGGCGATGTTTTCAAAATCAGGTAGGTTACCGTTAGTATGTCGCGAACGCTCGCCAAATCATACAATTTCCACACCGACTATCCCTAACAAATGGACCCTGCTGGCTTTTTGGAAAGAGATCAAAAAAAGAATGAGATTGCAAGATGTAACATACCCTGGATTTATCAATTGCAAAGACGAACACATAAGACTTGCACTCGAAATTCAGCAAGCAGATACACCTCAGCATTGGCAAATCTGTCTAGATGAATCAAAAGAAATCGTGGATAAGTATTGGTCGAAACTGGCGCTTTTCCAAAAAAACTTATTTCTTAGCAAATATAAAGGATTATGGATGAGTTATCGCCATCCCATGCCGATCCAAAACGCTATCAATATCAATGAGATGCTAAAAGCAGGCGAATTACAGATTCACGCTAATTATCGATCTGTGACACCATTACCAACAAGTGATGCGTTTAAAATTGAATTGCATAACACTTCTTTTCAAGTTGATTATATTATTGATGCAACTGGAACACCGTCTGATCTTCGCTGTATTGATTCTCCATTAATTCACAACCTACTTAATTCAGGATTTATCACACAGCATGAAATCGGCGGAATAGAACTCAATACAGAGACACATGAGTTAAAAAATATGACGGGAGTTTTTGCCATCGGCCAATTAACATGGGGTAAAATTTTCTATGTATCCGCGATGGAACGACTTCTAAAACATGCTTGCACAATCTCTTCACATTTAGTTTCATCATTACATACCGAAGCAATAGTACCAGTAGAGTACATACAGGAGAACGCGGGATAATGCATATTGACTCTATTTATCTTATTGTTGCACTTGGCGCTATCTTTGCCGGGTTTGTTCAAGGGCTATCCGGTTTTGCTTTTGGTATGGTTGCAATGTCATTCTGGGCTTGGACAATAGATCCAAAATTGTCTGTTGCCATGGTTGTTTTTGGTGCGTTGACTGGACAAGTTCTTGCGGCTATTACAGTACGCCGAAAGTCTAATTTGCCTATGTTACTTCCCTTTATTATCGGCGGAATAATAGGAATTCCCATCGGCGTGTTTCTGTTACCGCATATTGATATTATTACTTTTAGAGTTATTTTTGGCTTACTTTTAGTAACTTGGTGCCCCATGATGTTAATGACCAGTCGATTACCATCCATTAAAAGTGGTGGATGTATTGCAGATAGTATTGTTGGAACCATTGGCGGCATTATGGGGGGATTAGGCGGCTTTGCGGGAACTGTACCAACACTATGGTGCACTCTGCGTGGCTACGATAAAGATACTCAGCGATCTATCATTCAAAACTTCAATCTTGCTGTTTTAATGGTTACCATGGCCACTTATATTAGCACTGGCATTGTCACCCGTGAAATGATCCCGATGTTTGCGATTGTTTTTCCAGCCATGCTCATTCCAACACTCATCGGAACACGTTTATATTTTCGCATTAGTGACAGTGTATTTAAAAAAACTGTTCTTATATTGCTATCAATTTCTGGCGTAACGTTGCTCGTATCTTCGCTTCCACAGCTCATCTGGAAATAAAGTCTCTCATAAAATAAGCTGCATTTTCGATTTTAATTTAAAAGATAACAAAATGATATTAATTATTGCGCCCACACTCATCGCAAGCCAAAATCCATAAACCCCCAAATAAGTATAATGCGCAAACCAATACCCAACTGGTAATGCAATACACCAAAAACATATTATCGACGTTAGCATGCTATATCGCGTATCTTTTAGTGCTCTCAAGCTTCCAAATAAAGCAATTCGCACCGCTTCAAGAATTTGAAATACCCCGCATAACAGGAGAAAAATCACGGCGTAATGAATCATTTCATCACTGGCAATCTTTTTGTTAAAAATAATAAATATAAAAAATAGCGGTTTTAAAAAATAACTGACAGCACCGATACTCGCAATAAGTGCAGCAAAAATCATACCGACATAAACGACTTTTTTCGCATCATCAAATGCTTTTGATCCAATTAAAAACCCCATGCGTACCGTGATGGCTTGTGCTATAGCAAAGCTAATTGATCCAAAAATTCCTAAATATTGCATAACAGTTTGATTGGCAGCAAGCACACTCGTATCTATCGCACCCATACATAATGCGACCGCAAAAAAGAACCCTACTTCGATGCTATACATCAACCCCTGCGGCAAACCAATTTTAATTATTTCCCATAAAAATGATTTAGTTGCATTACCCATCATATTTTTTAAATATTTTTTATATCGACGATGTGTCAGCATATACAATGCAAACATCACACAAGCAACAGATTGAGCAACCGCTATACCCCAACCCGCCCCCGCTATGCCGAGTGCTGGCATGCCCAATTTTCCAAAAATAAAAATATAACTAAAAAATGTATTAAACACTGCAAGTACCAGGTTTAGAACAAGAACCAGGCGAGAATCACTCATGCCGACAGCAATTTCTAAAAAAACAATCACAATAAAATTAGGTAATAAACTCC
Organism: Gammaproteobacteria bacterium; assembly: GCA_013286085.1. Taxonomy (GTDB): domain Bacteria; phylum Pseudomonadota; class Gammaproteobacteria; order DSM-16500; family DSM-16500; genus UBA5158. The sequence continues at coordinate 22,261 of JABDGK010000011.1, forward strand.
AGCTTAATGCTTTTAAGAACTGATCAGCATACTGAATAATAGCTGGGTTTTGTCCCAACAAATATAATAAAGAAGCTAAATGCCTATAAAAATAAAAAAGCAAAACACCCAATATGAGGGAAAGCAATAAGCCATCTCGACAAATCGCAGCAATAGCCATTTCATTTTTGGCGCCATGCTTATGCGCAACCAAGACACTGATTGAACCTAACGTCCCAAAAAGAATGACTATTAATGTCGCCTCCATCCAAGTGACAATTGCACCGGCGGCATAAATATCTTGGCCCAATCTCGCCAAAAATATATTGATTAACAAATAGCAAAATGACTGTATTAATCCCGTTAATATGAGCGGAATAGTCAACTCTATTAAAGGGTAAACATGCGTTTTTGCAAAGTTAGTTGCGTGTTTCATAAGCCTCACAATGATGATGTTAAATAGTTTTGGCCAAGATTTTGTGATCTCCACCAATAGCTCCTCTCAGTATAGCTATACTCTCATAGAGATCTTTTTAAAAATAGGGTGAACTTCACCCTATCACTTTTAAACATAGTAAATGCGAAACTTCTTAACTTTCTTATTTCTTTACTTTCTTTCAGTGTGTAGATTATAATTTGAACAAACTCAGGGACGCCCTCCCACAATCTCATCAATAGCTAGTGTTTGTAGAACCATTTGGCTTGCATGGATGTGTTAACAATTAATAATGTTTATCTTGACTCTCACGTAACGTAATACTTTATCGTGGGCTCGTTTGAGGAGAGGAATATACATGGCATACACAGTCAATAAGTTAGCTAAGCTTTCAGGGGTGAGTGTTCGCACACTGCATTTTTATGATGAAATCGGACTGCTCAAACCTGCTTATTATGGCGATAATAGTTATCGTTATTATGAAGAAGAACAGCTCTTGATGCTACAGCAAATTTTATTTTTCCGTGAAATGGATATTCCTCTCAATGAGATACAGAAGATTATAAGCAGTAATGATTTCGATATAATTGACACATTGAAATCACACAAACTTATTCTTCAAAAAAATCTCGATCGAACGAAATCACTGATTGAAACAATCGACAAGACTATTTTACGTTTGAGGGGTAAAGAACAAATGAAAGATGAAGAATTATATTATGGGTTTGACTCAGAAAAACAGAAAAATTATGAAAAAGAATTAATAGATACAGGTGTTGTTACTCAAGAGTGGATGAGCGAATACAAGGATAAAAGAAAGCACTGGAATAAAGCAGATCATGAAAAATTCATGAATGACGGAAAATCTATCAATGACGAATTAATTTCTGCTATTGATAAAAAATTAAAACCAGACTCTGCTAAAGTACAAGATATCATTCGCAAACATCATGCTTGGGTCGGTTGGAATCCTACTAAAGAAAAATACATAGGACTGGCTGAAATGTATGAAACAATGGATTATAAAAATTTTTACAATAGCCTGGATACAAGATTACTAAAATTTATCGTTACGGCTATGCGAATTTTTGCTGAACGTAATTTATCATAATTATTGAAAATATTTTCAATACAGAATATAGCGACCACTCGTTGGTCGCTATATCTATAGAAAAATTGAAAAAAATGTACGACGACGTCCCAAATTATCTGAAATTAATAGCACACAAAACTCTATTGAGAACATCGCTAGGATTTTTAGCCACTTCTTTACTGCGCCAAGCAACATATCCATCGGGACGAACCAGAGTAAGCGTCCGTCAGTCTACATTTTTGAACGCTTATGCCCAAATAATAGTTCGCTACACCCACCCAGGCTTTTGCATGCGGGAAATTTGAAAGTTTAACCAGACAGCTAGTTTTATACAAGAAATCGCAAACTCTTTGGTGCTACTCGGAATATTGCTAATTTTAATCGCCGCAATAGCCGCATCAATATCGGCTTGCGACTTGTCTACCACCTTAGGCAATTTTTTGCTGTGGTTCATTAAAGGTCCTATTTAGCCTTAAAATAGGCGCCAAAGTTAGCGAATTTATTCTTTTAAATCAAGAAGTTTTAATAATTGTTTTTAATTTTACTCCCATGCAAAAAATTGACTTATACTTATAAGAACCATAACCACATGGTGTATCTGGAGGGCTTCATAATGTTTTTCAATAAAATACCAAAAGACTCCTTTAATGAATTACAGGAATTATTAGGGAAAATTCAGCTGAATTTAAGTGAATTAGCTCAGGTACCAATTCCAAGCGTATACGCATCAGCTAACGATACCTCGTATACATACAATACCCTCTTTGGTATAACCGCGAATGAGCAAATATCTTCGGTAGTTAAAACCTTTACTTCTCTAGAAGGTTGTGTGAAAAATCAAGTAGAATATCTTGAAAAGTCCAAAGATCCAGCCAAACTCCAAGAATTTAAAGATCAGCTTAAATCCCATATAGCGCGTCCTCAGTATTATCCTGATATTCCTAATTTTATAAAAAAACGCGAAGAACTCCACGCTCGCCTTGAGCCGCTTGTAACGGCTTTGCAAACGAGCTTTGAACGATATCAAGTAGCATTGCTTGGGCAAATAAAAGGGAAAGAAAAATTCAAACAAATGCATATTCAAATTGAGAATAAGAAAAATGCTGGAAATGTACCTTCATTGCAACGTCGAGCTTTAATTAGCTACCTCGCTCAACCTAGGATTCAGGCAGAGATGAAACTGATCCATGGCGCGCTAATTACTCAACGAGACGAGGAGCTACGCGCAGAGAACATGAAAGGCCTTAATGCATTGCCTAAGCTATGATTTACGGAATTTTTGTGATCTTTCTACAGGTCTGCTGAAAGGTTACAATTTTTAAAATTGCCATCTAGTTCTTTAGTATTAGGCTTTATATCTCTAGGTTCACCATCACTTACCGTAAGCATACGGCCATGTACATCGGCGGACGCTTACGAAATATCAAACCTGCAGTATTGTAACCGTTTAGTCACTATATCTATAGAAAAATTGAAAAAAATATACGACGATTTCAAAAATTATCTGAAATTAATAGCACACAAAACTCTATTGAGAACATCGCTAGGATTTTTAGCCACTTCTTTACTGCGCCAAGCAACATGTCCATCGGGACGAATCAGAACCGCTCCTGTGGCAGTCATTTCATAAACTGCATGCCACTTATTTTCAGGATCAGATAAATCTCCATCATTAGCTACCTTGTAAATTTTGAGTGGCAGAAATAAGGTTTTCGTCAATTCATTAGCGGCTATTTTCCACGCCTCTCCATCGGAACCCACTAATAGAACATATTCTTTCTCGAACAAATCAAGTGTTGAAATAGTTTTTCCATCTTGAACTAATGTCACATAGGGTGCGCGACTTCCCGGCAGCGTGGTCGGCACATATTTATCGGATAATACACTAATAACTTGATTATTCTCAGATTGCACCGCTTTTGAATGATAAATAAAACCTAAATCTAACCCTTCGTAATTTAGATTTTTTTGTTGCTCATGCAGTTTTATTTTTAATGTTTCATGATCACCGGCATTAATAGCGTTAAAGATATCAAGGAATCGTTTTGCATTCCCAGAACTCCATTCGATATTACGTTTTGCAATGGGTGCGCGCTCATCATAATACGTATCAAGCAATGCATCAGCTACATGATAATTCAGCACAAATGCTAATTTCCAAGCAAGATTATGCGCATCAGCAACACCCGTATTCATTCCCAAACCACCAGTAGGCGGCACACGATGGGCAGCATCACCCACTAACATGATTCTGCCATGACGATATTGTTGCGCGATTTGCGCCGCCATGGTCCAAAAACTTTTATTGATAATCTTAATATCCAGACTAGGGATATCAAGAATACGTCGTATTTCATTGATGCAATATTCGTCTGTGAAATCTTCCTTTGTGTTTTCCGGCCTAAAATTCATACCGACTATCCAGCGATTTTTACCATAAGCAGTAAACAAAGCGCGGCCTAATAACTTAGGATCAATAAAGAAAAATCCGGCGCTAGGCCGATGCTGTGTCCATTGAGATATGTCAAATTCGCAATAAACACTACATGAGCGTCCTAAATTGTCAGGCCCCTCCATATCAATTCCTAATTGTTTACGCATAAGGCTATGCGCACCATCAGCAGCAATAACGTATTGAGCGTGTATCCATTCTTCTTTATTATTTTTTCGATCTAGTAGTTTCACTATTACATGCGTGTCATTTTCTTCAAATGAAATCATTTCCTTTGAAAATTGTATCTCTGCTTCTTGATGATTCTGCAAAGTATGATGTAAATAGTCTTCTACACAATCCTGTGTGACAAAACTAGCGCCCATAGGTCCATGCGTATAATCGTGGTCTTTTATCTCCACTCGAGTCACCTCATTTCCTTGTAATGACTCTGACCAAATAAATCTTATTGCTTCTCGTGGAAACTCATATTTCAACAATTCATTAATATTTCCCCACTGTTGAAATAGTTCCATCGTACGCATGCTAACGCCGCGAGCACGAGGATGGGGTGTACGCCCAGCATGTTTTTCAATGAGTAGAGATGGTACATTTTGACGAGCGAGGCTCAATGCCATACTCAACCCTACTGGACCGCCACCTACAATTAATACAGGAATACTTCTTATCATCTTACTCACTCATATCGTTATGTTGTGAAAGCCACTGCTTTTATATTTACATAGTAATTGCATAGAAGATAATAAAATAGGGGTGAGACACCCCTAGTGCTGTTAAGTTGATAAACTAAATCAATGATTTTAAAATTTTTACATTCCCTTGAGCTATATCATTCGCATGTAATGTAATTTTTTCTAAAGGCCAAGCCCACCATTTTAATGTTAACAATAAGTTACTAATATCATCATCAAATCGTTTTCGTATTAACACCGCCGGATTTCCGCCAACAATAGTATATGGCTCAACATTTTTGGTTACTACGCTATTGGTTGCTATGATTGCACCATCGCCGATCTGAATTCCTGGCATAATGGTAGCTGAATTCCCAATCCAAACATCATTACCAATAATCGTATCACCCTTAGAAATTGAGGATAGCGGCACCTCACTCCATTCGTTACCAAATGCTCGGAATGGAAATGTTGAAAAACCATCGATAGCATGATTTCCACCGTTCATAATGAAGCGAACCCCCGTTGCAATTTGACAAAATTTCCCAATTATTAATTTGTCACCAACGAAATCAAAATGATATAAAACATTTTTCACAAAGTTATTCACATTATCAGGGTCATCATAATAGGTATAATCACCCACCATAATATTAGGATTTGAAATAATATTTTTTAAAAAACATAATCTTTCGATATTAGCGATGGGAAATTTTTTATTTTTATCAATCATGATTTAGTCCTTATATTATTTTTCTGGCACATCAATAGCGCCTTACCCTTATGAAAAATATTTTTCACATCGCCATCCAAAGACTGAATCAATTCGTTAGCTGACACGCCACTGCTTAAATAAGCCGCCTGACCAGCCCATAGTGACATGTAATCAACCTGGCCTTTTTTATAGGCTTCTTTTCTAATTTGCTGAGTAAGAACATGTTGAATTGGATAATCCATTATACAGTCTTGATAAGGTACCATGGATTGTATAAATTTGTTTTTTATTCCACGCGCAAGTTTACCCGAAAAAGAGCGTGTTAAAACCGTATTATCTTCTTTGGATTTTAATAACATTTTTTTATAATCAGGATGCGCGCCTGATTCTGAGCAAGAAATAAATGCAGTTCCCATTTGCACGGCTTCTGCGCCAAGCATCATGGCAGCGACAATACCTCTCGCATCCATGATGCCACCGGAAGCGATCACTGGCATTTTAACGTTATCGACAATTTGTGGAATAAGTGCAAAATTACCGATAAGTGAATCGTCACATTCACCGATAAATGTCCCTCTATGATCACCAGCCTCAAATCCTTGCGCAACCATACAATCAATGCCAAAAATTTCTAACATTTCGGCTTCCGCAACGGATGTTGCTGTTCCTATTATTTTGGTTTTATTGTGTCTTAACTTTTTAAGCCATTTAATTTCCGGGACCCCGAAGGTAAAACTAAAAACAGGAATTTTCTCCTCAATTAATACGGTCATTTGGCTATCAAATGTTGGGCAATAGGGTGATGTGACAGGATGAATGTCACTACACACACTTTTGCATGTAGTTTTTAAAATTTTTACCATATTATCCATTTGTTTTTGCGTAGCGCGTGATTTTGTGGGTACAAAAAGATTGACTGCAAATGGCTTCTTTGTTAATGCACGTATCCTTAAAATTGCTAGACGAATTTCTTCCGCACGCATGTACCCTGCACCTAGCGAACCTAAACCACCCGCATTGGATACAGCTGCCACTAATTCAGGACTGGTGATACCACCTGCCATGGGTGCTTGGATAATGGGGTATTTGATTTTTAGCATTTTAGTGATCCGGGTATTTGGCCACATAAATTATTCCTTGAATTTATTTAACATCGATCAATGCGTAATTTTTGATAACAAAACGCTGTGCAATGATTATCATCATAATAAAAACAGATAGGATCATCCCAACACTTTGAAACGTACCTTGATAAAAATAGCTTGCGATTTGAATCCCCAATGACGCAAATATCAGCCGTCCTCCTTGTATCACCGCTGTTAATTTTCCTTTTGCTTCCGGCATTAAATTAAGATACAGCGGGTAAAGAATATTGCCAGGCATAATTTGTCCCACCACAAAAGGGATAAATGCGAGCGTAATTACAAGGGGATTATGACCATTCCTAAAGGTGACTAGCATGATACAAATAAAACTAAATATAAAAATTTGATTCGCAACAGATAACATCTTCTTTTTGTTATATCTATTGATGATAAATCCAAACGCTAAACTTCCCAATCCAAATGTGAAAGCTAGTGATCCTTGATAAAAACCAAAATAGTTTAAACTGACACCTAAATCTTTCATGTACAATAATGGCGACATGCCAACAAAAATCCAATAAGGAACAAAATTCACAATAAAATATATCAATAACAAAACTAATGTGCTGGATTTAAAGATAGCAATATATCCCCGTAGGATTGAGCTTGTATTTTTATAAAGGATTTTATGATTAGGAATAAAAAATACTGTCATCACAAATGTGATTAAACCGAGTGATAACAGCGTTATAAAATTTCCTTTCCAATGAAATAACTTGGTGATATAGCTACCTATCACGGGAGAAAAAGCGACAGCCATGTTCATTGATCCATTTAGTATTGCCAACAAGGATTGTTGTTTTTTGACAGGATAAGCATCCGCAATAATCAAAAAACTTAAAATCGATGGCGCAGCTATTCCTAAACCCTGCAGAAATCGACCGCCAAGTATGAAGTAATAAGAAGTCGTCGACAAACACAGTAAACTTCCAAATATAAAAAATAATAGCCCTACAAGAATGATGGGTTTCCGGCCAAATCTATCAGCTAACTCACCTACCACAAATAAACTGATACAATAACCGATAAAATTAACCGACAATGACAGTTCAACCCATGAGGGTGACAAGTTAAAATAGTCCTGCAACTCAGGAAAACTTGGCACAAACAAATCAAACTCCATCCCTGTGAGAAGGTCCATGAGTATGATAGTTAATATCAGCATGTGTTGATTACCTTATAAATCTTGATAAAGATAAACATTTACATTTCCATCCGCATGTTCAAAATGATTTCCAATTTTCGACTGTATGCTTAATTAATGACACAACATCTCGGTTTAAATTGGGTCTCTCTGAAGCCGGATTAAAGCGAACCAAATTCAATAAACAAATTAAATCCATCAGCTTTGATTGTTTTTTCCAATTATTTGGTAAATGAAATCCACTTTCCTGAATACCCGCAATGAAATCGGTCTCATAACAAGTAGGTAATTTATGACTGTATCTCAGCATCATACCCATATCCATTAAATAGGTACCAGAAAATGCAAACTCCCAATCCAATATGGCAACTATTTTCCATCGGTTATCAATTTTCTTAACTAGCATATTGGCAGGATCATAATCTGCATGGGTTAGATTGGCTTCGTTTTCTTTTGGTAAGATATCCGAATACGTATTGACTAAATCCATGACGTTGTGTGTCAAAACAGATCCTAAATTTTCTTTAACGATATGATCGCTTAATAAATACAGCACAAACGGCAGATATTTATCTTCGTCACGGAATGGGAGTACTTCCAATTCTTTTTGAAAAAAACCGCCACATGAAAATGTCATTTGTCGTAATATATTAAGATACTTACCTGCTTCGAAAGAACAATCGCTGATGGCTTGTTCTTCTTTTTTTAAGATAACTTCTCGCATTAATGTACCATCAACCCATTCCATAATGGCATAAGGATATTGAAAAATTTTGCAGTGACCATCGGCATAAAGAATCGCGGGTATAGGAATGCTATTTCCAACTAATTTGTGAATAGCAACTTCACGTGAAATTGCTATTTCATCTCTCATATAAATTCGCAGCACAACAGGTTTGTCATTATTTTTAAATGTGACTCTAAAGTTCGAATTAGCACAGCCGTCTGATAAAATAACTAAGTTTTCAATGGTAGATTTTGTATAGGGTGCGAGAAGAGTCGCTGCTTTCATTATAGTTAAATCAACATGTGATCTAAATCGTTCCCAATGCGTTTTTAGGATTGGCTCATCCATTATGTCACCTTTTAAAAATTATTATTAAATTCTATCTCATTTAATATGGTGATATCCATTGTAATAATTCTTTATCAAAATACTCTGACTCTTCAAATTGGGGTGTATGTCCACTTTTCTCAAAAACTCGAATGGTTAGATTTTTAAATTTTGATCGCAACGGCTCCCATAAGTGTGGAGAATTCCAATAATCGTATCTGCCGAGCATTAACAATACAGGCTTATTAAATTTATTCAATCCTTTCATGATATCGATTTCTTTAAAAAGTTGACCCCACACATAGTCAAACATTTCAGGAATGATTTCTACGTCTCGCCACAGTCTAGATGCATCATAATCAGGTTGATACCAAATCATAGGGCCAAATTTCAGCGCCCGAGTAATAAATGCATTTTGAGGGGATTTAGCAATTTCAGCATCTAACGTTGCTAAATTCTTTGCAAGTAACGATTTTCTTTCCGGACAAACAGACTCTTGAAAATACTTATCAGCTGCAGAAAAACTTGCAGAACTACCATCTGGGCTTTGCGCAATGAGAACAAGATGCGACACATACTCAGGATATTTTTTAGCATATTCTAATGCAATCAACGCATGGCCAGAATGCCCCATCAATACAAATTGCGTTAATCCGAGCTTTTCTCTCAATACTTCCACATCATCTACTAATTTATTTAATTCAAAATCCGCATTATTAACTGATTGAATCGCCTTACCGAATCCTCGATGATCTGTAAAAATCATTTTTAATGATGCGCAGAGATTTTTAGAAAATACGCGAGGATAATATATCGAACTGCCAATAATGATGACCGGGATGCCTTCGCCTTCTATGCGATAATTTAATTGAAATCCATCGACTGTCAATGTACCTGTCATTTTATCTTTCATAACTTCACTTTTAATGGCCTAGGAAGAATTTTTATCTACATATAGTAGTTGAATAGCAGATAATAAAACAGGGGTAATATCCCCCTAGCCTTGCGCTTCCTTTGTGAAGCTAATTATTGGCCGATGCTAACGCTCGAGTAGGCCAGCATAGAAAAATTATAATAGGCATGCTAATTATGCAGATGAAACCCAAGATGGTTGCACACATCCCATATGAATAAAGCAGCATCCTAATACCCGCATGTCCAAAAATAAAGAATGTAGCCAACATCAAAATCACCGCTCTCTGAGCATGAGGTAATTTTAAAATCGAATAAAGTGCGGAGCGAGAATAAAAAATATAGGGGTTAATACAATCCAGATTAATAAATTAGATTTTTTATTCACAACCAATTGTTAAGTCTCCCTAAGTTTTTCATTAACTCTATCTACACACTTACTACATTACTACAATAATAAATAGGACAACTGTCGCATTAATCAGCACAAATTCTCCTTGTGAATCATTCATCGTCAGTTATTTTTTTTTAGTTCTAACGTGATAAATAATATAACATATTTATTAGATTCAATTTATAATTAAAATTAAGCTGCGAAAAAACAGGTAGGCAAACTGGACTCGAGCCATTATTAAAATTTAAAAAGGAGAAATTCATGTCTTTGGTAACTATAGTCATTGTTCTAATTGTTGTTGGCTTTACTCTTTGGCTTATTAACACCTATATCCCGATGGCCGCCCCTATCAAAAGTATTCTGAATTTGGTAGTTATCGTTGCTGTTATATTATGGCTGTTGTCGGCGCTCGGAATTATTCACGGGTTTAACATCAAATTAAAATAAGGAGCCAGCTTAAGCTGCTATAAAATTTTGATTAAATTTACTTATTTGATGAGCCGTGTTGGGATCGAACCAGCGACCTATTGATTAGGTTATGATAAAGTACAAACTAATAATTCGCGGCACATGGGAACCCGGATGATCAAGTATTACAAATTTACCAAATGGCATATCCCTAAAACTTGTCTCATTGAGTATGATTTACAAAGACTCATTGAGACAACAAAACTCGTGAATCCAGATGACATCGTGGACACACTTGATTGATACGGTTATTTTAGGCTGATAAATATTTAACTTCATCATTTTTGATTAAATATAACAGTGGTGCAGTATGTTATAATTCAACTTAGAGCTTATTAAATATAGCGCCAATTGAGATCCTGTTAATGAGGAACTATTTATGGCATATGATAGGATTGTGAAGCATTATGACAACGTAGTTGATACCTATATCAATTTGCCATTTTACTTAAAACATGAATATTCTGATTTCCTTTTATCCTATATTAAACCATTAACGTTAGACAAAACTGTCTTAGACATCGGCTGTGGAACCTGTCATTTTTCAGAACTATTAAATGCCAAGAAATTAACTTGTGTGGACCCTTCTAAAGAAATGCTTTCTGAAAGACCTTTGTTAAACAATCAAGAAAAACATATCTCCGATGGTATAGGATTTCTGAAAAATATTCACTCTCAATACGATGTAATTATTTTAAAAGAATGTTTACACCACTTTTCTGATGAAGATAAACTGACTCTTCTAAAACTTTGTTATGAAAATGCTAATACAACGATCATTGTGGCAAGACCTAATGACAACCAATATCCATGGTTCAAGAAGGCTCAAGAAAGCTTCGAAAATAACAGCGTAAAAATTTCCAGCCTAAAAAATATGTTGGTAGAATTAAATTTTTCATTCATAAAAGAGACATTACTTGTCCCCATAAAAATACCTTCAGGACAATGGCTAAAAATGATTAAAAATCGTTTTTGGAGCAATTTATCGTATGTATCCGACATTGAATTATTAAAGGGAGTACATGAAATACAGATTCGAGATGAAAAAGAAATATTATTTAATGACAAGATTGTTCTAATGATAGCAACACATAACAAGTAAAAAAAAGATGAATACTTACACCCGCTGAGGAACAGGTCCGTTCAACGCATAACATCCATCTGAGAATCTACAGCATATCATGTTGATAAGGTTGTTAAATATTTTGTGGATATGCCTAGCTACCGTGTGCACGATTTTTCGAAGAGGCAGAGCAACCTCGGGTATCGACGCAAGCCCACGCTTTTTCTTTTTTTGTGTAACATTACAAATATGTACAACACGGGTAGATAAATTATACGGTTTTTTATCGAAGACTAAGGGTTCAGCTATTTCCCGCTGTCGTACTTCTTTTACGATTTGTAATTGCTCAGTCAACGTAAAAAGTTCTAAAATGTGTCTAGCGTCGGGTGATAGATATTTTAGATAGAGCGGGAGCAACTCTTTCGGATTATCGGTTACATTCGCAATGATCTTTCTTATATTTTTCTATAGCTACTTTAACCTCTTTCTCTCTATATCTATCTATAAAAAACACCATGGCTTTTAGTGATAAAGTTTTCTATCTGACTTAGCGGTACGTGAACGCTTTTCCAAGCCACGTAAACGAGTGCATTCGCTTGTAGATCTTTAATGCCTTTTTTCTCGATACGCGAATCCATAAACAAGTCCGAAATTAAAAATTTGTATTATTATACACCACAATGTAGGATTTACACCCTTGAAATGCTAGTTTGTAGAAAGAGTGGATGCATGATGATATGCAACCCCAGACCCTGTTAACCTACCTATCGTAGTAAAATATTTAAATTTTAGATCCATGAACAATCATAATAAAATGACGGCAATCAACTATGAATCCTGCCCGGTTACCTAAACCACATTTCGGCGATTAATTTCTTTTATTTCTTCAATTAATACCCAGGAGGATGGGCTTAAGCAGGTTTCCTCGCTAATAATCTCTGTTAATTTTTGCAAACCAGCTGCTGTTTCTTCACTCTCATGCTGGATGATAGCCGAATTGAATATCCCTACTTCTCTAACTTTAGAAAGCATTTTATTTTGTAATCTTTCAGAAAATGTAACCTTCTCCCTATTTTCAGCACTTGTAGACTCAGGAACAATCAAATCAAAAAACTGAGTTTTTTCCTGTTTCAGGACAAGCAGATGCTGTTTAAGCTTATCAAACACAATTGTTTTAGGGTCACCAGCTATCTCACTGAGCTTAAAATTATCGTAGGGCTGATGCATAAATTTATCTTTTGCTGACTGCAGGCGCCTTTCTAAAAATAATCGCTGTTTCTCCAAGTAGAGTTTTTGTTTATTGAATACAGACATCATTTCTGCATGTAGCGTCAATCCAGCACGATTTGCTATAAATTCTACATAATTCATTATTGCTATCATGAAGCTCATTTCTTTTTTCTGCATTGCTTGCGCTAAATATTTTTCATACTGTGCGAGGTGACATCTGTCCATGCAAATGACACCTTGGTATTTCGTGATATAGGCTTGCATCGCACACAACATTGTGGCGGGTATATCTGCTAACGTGCACTCACGATAATCGAAGAAGGGTTTTAACTCATTTAGTTGAGACTGAACCACCTGCAAATGTTGCTCGCGTGCTTGCATGCGTGACGGATAAAATGTTCGCTTTAGCTTCGCATAATCAATTACAATTTTTAATTCGCTGGTGATCAGCTGATAACGCTGAATGATCGGATCAACACAGCGTAATAACGTTCCTTCTTTTAGCGCATAAACGCATTCAAAGTGATCCGCAATGCAACTTAGTTTTTCCAAGACATCATATAATTTGGTTATTTGAGTTTTTATTTTTTCAGCGATGGGGCTTGTTTGTTCCGCAATGATGGCTTGATAATCAAATTCTTGCAGATAGCTATATACTTGACGCAAATCTATCACAAAAGTGGCGATCCATGACACCCCATACAGCATGCCTGCCTGATTAAATGCAGCAAAATCATCAAATACTTTTTTAATGCCGATAATACCATTGGCTAGATTTTTGAGATTTTTGACGGTTTCATCATCTGTCACGTTTTCAGGATAATAGTTTTTCGAATCTTCCATTGTCGTGGAAACGAAACTGGTATTGTATTTCTCGCCATACATTTTTTGGAGTAAAACATCATTCTTTTTCACCAAGGTATCAATAAACCTATCTTCCGATTCCCCTCCTTCTATTTTTTCCACTGCTTTACGTTTTTTTTCTCGATACTTCTCTTGGTATTGCTCCAGATTAATGACTTGCTCGATTAAGAATTCATTCGCTTTTTCTAAATTTTCACTAGTACAAAGCTGGTATAATTCCTGTAACTTGGTAGAGATGCTAGGAAAAACTGTCACCAGCGTAAATTCTTTGGCTAATTCCATGTATTGTGAAAAAATACCGCTCGATGACATATAAATTTTATAATTACGGCGAAATTCCCAAATATCTTGTGGTAATTCTAATTTTTTAAACAAAGAAACAGCCATTAATGAGTAACTTTCCGTAGCTCTTTCAATTGCTGTTAACATATTGAGAAAGGCTTTTAGATCACGAATATCCGGAAAATCATCATCCCGAATGTGGTAATTATCGCGCCCATCCGTGCTCAACGTTGCTGAAAACTCATCCCAAACAGTCGGCTCAAGGAAGTTTTGTGATAATTTTAGGACAAAAGCTTTGATTTCCTTTATTTTGTGATTAATTTGAGTATGTAGCATATCTATTCACCATCCGTGATTATAGAAACAGTTAGGCTTCGAAAGCTGCTAGCATTGGGTTCTTTATTCTATCAAGTATTTTTAGCTCAACATCAAAAACATTTAGTACCTTAAATCCGGCATAATCTTCTTTAGCATACCTTAATTTATGCCTTGGGCCATAGAGCCATTAAAACATCAAACAATAAAAAATAGCTTGATGTTGACACTTGAGCTGGACGGCATATTACATGCGGCATGCTAAAAATTAAAAGCTAATGGGGTCAAAGACCAACAAACAACAAAATGTTGGATGTTGGTCTTTGACCCCGAAGACCTAACTGTAACGTAATGATTTATAAGCGTAATTAAAAATTCGCCACACCCCTAGCCACTGGCAAAAATTTAAACTACAATGCGTTTATTTTGAGTAAATGATATGTTGCGATCAAATACAGACCAATCCGCCAGCAGCAGCTCTTCTGCTGCAGATGAGATAACACCAGAAATTATCGAAAAAAAGATTGCCGAGTTGGCTTCTAAATCTCGTCCTTTTCCTGTCGAAATGCGCATTAGAGTTTTTACTTCTTTACTGCAATTAACACCTAATAATCCTGAATCTGTTGCCACGACAGTGGTTCGACGCATGTTTGACTATGATTTGTTGTTTGTGCAAGAAGTTTTGAAAAATTGGCAGCTATACCGTGATCGAGCAAAGCAGGCTCTTGCTAATATCGCACAGTTTTTTGCAACAATAGAATTAAAAGACGTGATAAGTTTTCAAGAACATGCATATTATTGTTTTTGCATAGCCGCATTAGTGAGTGGTGTTGAAATAAAAGATTTAGAAAAAGAATATAAAAAACCGATAAAAACCATGGTGACAGGAGTTGTACATCCTATTGGTGAATGGAGTATTCACTCTGAATTAACTCAACAGAATTACGCAAAATATATTTGCCATGTTTCAAAAACAGGCTTGGTTAGCATCAAAGACATCAACAAGATGTCAAACTTCAGAGTCAATAAGCAAGCGCAATTTTCTGGTATACGTATGCTAGCAATTGCTTGCGACGAAGAGGTGGAGTTTGATGGTGTTAAAGAAATGAAAGTGGATGGCGTCAAGCGGGAAACACGTTGTTTAGAAATATTAAAACATGATTTCATTCATGCGGGGTTTTTAAAACGTCATTACCAACGTGATGCAGCTGATTATTGGCGGCGATTTCAGCAAGTCGGCGAAATATATGAACAAATTTGTGAAGACGCTAAGCTTGTAGAAAAACCTGAGCTACAAAAAATGGTGGAGGTGGCTTGGTTTTTTTGGTTTCATGAGTTGACCACTTCTATTTATGTAGATGGCATCCCTGAAACATTCCCACAAAAACATGTCCGCGCACATAATGAATTCGCAAGTGAGCCGCAAATTTTATTGCGTTTAGCAGCTAAATTTAAGGTGTTCCCTGCATTATTTCGCAATGAGGTGGATGTGGAAGCAGATATGTTCAAGAGTCTGCGTATTGAGTTGGAGGGAAATAAGGCCGACAGCGGCTTCACTCCTCATAAGCGAGTGAAAGAAATGATGTCTTGTCTGGATCTGGGGTATGAGTATTTAGATCAACAGTTTGCCAAGAATTACAACCTGAAAAAAACCAAATCATGGATGGCTGCATTACTGCAACGTGAATTTCAGGCGGTCAGTTATAAAATGCGGCAACACCAGGTATTGTTTCCGCCAGCGGGCTCGGGAAGCCCTGCTGCTGCAGAAAGCCAAGTAGAGAAAAAGAAAATGCTATGCGTTATCTTATGAACGACCCCAACCCCAGGCCTGACACGCTTTCATGGAGAAAATTTCTATAACTGCTTAATACGTAGCGAGCTTCAGAGAACGTCAGTGCCTAGCACCAATATCTCTTTTCATTTCACCACTTAACTGCAGACTACTTAAAATTGCATTTATCACAACAGCAGGCTGATCTTGGAAAATATAATGCCCGCTACCATCTGCGACAATAAGCTGAGATTTTGATGAAAATCGTAAGCTTTTTTTCTGTAACTTAAGCCACAACGCCTCAAAATGGGGGCGTTTCGTAGGGGGGAAATGATTATTCGCCACAATAATCAATAATGGTACATCTGGAAATGGTGGCAGTTGTCTAATTTGCAAATCAGATGGATAGATACCCTCAAATTCACGATAAGCAGTCGATCCCTTTGGTAAAACAGATTGCGTTTTAAACGGTGTATTTTTGTTTTCATCTGGACTGCTCGCATCTATCAAAACAACAGCAGCGACTTGCTTTGGGTAGCTGCGCGCAAAAGCATGCATATATAAACCACCTAATGAATGCCCTACTAACACAACAGGTTTATCTATATTTAGCTGATGTAATAAATCGTGAAGATTTTCAGCCGTTTGTTTAGCTAGAATGGTTTTCTTATTTTTATCAGTTGAAAAATAAAAACTACCTTCGTGACCCATTCGATTATAGATCAATATAGTTCCGTAACGATTCAATGTCAGAATAAAATCTTTTGGCCATGAATTCATGTCATTCCCCAAACCAGACTCTAGGACAATAACAGGCGTAGGGCCAGAGTAAAGACAGTAGGAAATTTGCTTATCAGAAAATGTTGCCATATGACAAGCCGAACCAGCATATAGAGAAGGTGTTAAAAATAGCGACATGATGATAGCAATAAATATCCATTTATTTTTCATCAAAAAAACATCCATTGAGGTTTTGAGTATAGAACTAGTATCAAGTATTCACATATAACATATTGTTATATGTGAATACCATATCGTTACCCATAAGTATACCCTCCCGTCTCGAGGAAATTATTGCTGAAATACTCAAAGATGCAATGTTGACTAAGCACTAGACTTAGCTCTCGAAGCTCAGTATATTTCAGCACAGAATGCTGAGTTGACAGTCCGTTTTTTCCGGACAACATCGTCTTAAATGGAATTATTTATGAAGTACTGGGTAGTCATATTATATTTATCAACAATAAGTCTATGCTTAGCTGCTAATCCTGTTGATATTGCCCTATCACCTCAAACTGGATTGCCGACAACAACAAACATTGGCGATAAATATACCGTTGCTTATACATTCACTAACAACCTTAAATTCCCTGTATCAATCCAAGCTACAGAATCAGCGGTTGGTTCTGGTTTTGCATCTGATGGGCTTTGCACAAATGTAACCTTGTCTCCAAAAGGCCAATCTGGAAGCTCTTGTATTACTTATATCGACTTTAATCCAATTAATTCTGGATCAACCAGCTATAAATTAACGTTGAAATATCATAATAATGTTATACCGGTTACACCTTATTTGACGACACTCGTAAATAGCGTATGCGGCACTGTTGTCTATCCATCAAATACTGGCATTCCCGTACCCGATCCTGTTATTAATTCGAATCAGGTTTGGAGTTTTTTGAGCACTCCTCAATTACACCCAATGAAAATTAGTGTCGACTCGTATGTAGCTAATCAACTTGCACCCGGTTTTATTTTTAATGGATCCTATGCTGGCTCAGGTACAGCAACCTATGGACAAAGTGGTGCTTTAATCGTCGATAATGATGCTAATCCAATTTGGTTCAGACCCTTATCAAATCCAAGCTTAATGAACACAGACGTGAAAGTGCAAACTCTGAATAATCAACAAGTCCTCACTTTTTGGCAAGGAACATTGGCAACGCCGCCTTCATACACCAATCTACCCGCCGGAGGAGCTGAGCCTGGTAGTTGTTTTTATATTCTTGACAATAATTATCGCATCCTAAAATCCGTTACTGCCTATTATGACTTTATACCTGATGTGCATGAATTTTTAATCACTCCAAGTAATACCTTATTATTCATGGCTACAAAAGTCATTCCCATGGATCTTACTCCCTACGGCGGACCTAAAAATGGCGCAATACATGACTTTTCAATTCAAGAAATTGATCTAACGTCTAATAACCTCCTTTTCTTTTGGGATGCAATCGATCATATTCCGCTGAGTAGTTCCTTTTTGCCAGCATCCACTGCCAGTGAAAGCAGCAATGTATGGGATCCTTATCATTTGAATTCAATTGGATTGATAAGTGACAACTCGAATGATCTTTTAATATCAGGACGAAATACTTGGACTATCTATCGTTTAAATAAATCAACAGGCAATTTTGTCTGGCGTCTCGTTGGCGATGGGAGCGGTGATTTTGCAATTCCAAATTCTGCGGCGACATTTGCTTGGCAACATGATGCGCGTTTTTCTTCTGGTAACGTAATTAGTCTATTTGATGATGAATGTTGCGCAAATCCGAATGATATACCACCAGGCACCGTACCTTCACACGGATTAGTATTAAATCTGGATTTGGTTAACTCTGTTGCGACCTTGAATACGTCTTATTATCACAATCCGAATGTCAATTCATCTTCACAAGGTAACAATCAACTTTTATCGAATAACAATCGATTTGTAGGCTTTGGTTCTAGTGGCTCGTATACTGAATATGCTATGCCAGGCAATACACGGGGAACACCATCTCTCAATATTCTTTACAATGCACAAATGCCAAGTAGTAATGTATCTTATCGATCTTATCGAGAGACTTGGATTGGTATGCCTTATTACCTGCCTAGTATTACAGTGACAAATAATACTAATCCCACAGTCGTTTATGCATCATGGAATGGCGCTACTGAAGTGAGTAGTTGGCAAGTTTATGCGGGTCGTTATTCGGATAGCTTGTCACTAGTGGGAAGCGCAACAAAAAACGGTTTTGAAACTGCAATCAATGTGAGTAATGGCTGGTTATTTTTTCAAGTAAAAGCTTTAAATAGCCAAGGGCAAATTATAGGTACGTCCAAAATAATCTATCAACAATGAAATGGTTAATGATGATAAAAAAATTAAGCCCTATAAAATGGAGTATTGTATTGGTTGCATCGCTGTGGGCGATGTTCTCACTATCTGTCGCTTCAGCAGTTTCAGTCGACATGCATCATTGGTATGTGGGTATGGATGCAGGTTGGATGCAGACCCACATGAATCAAAACGCGACTACTGTTCAGAACGGCTCAGATTATCCTCCTCCAGCTAATGTAGATCAATATTCTCTGAATCGACCTCACGCAACCCTGTTTGACATTCAAGCTGGATATCGCTGGAATCGCGATGCACGATGGATTCCATCTTATGCCTTAGCCTTACGATACGAACATGTTTTTACAACAGCTATTACTGGAATGGTGACGCAATATTCAGATCCTGATTTTACAAATTATTCCTATACTTCGAATGTGAGTTCGAATGTTATTTCATTATATTCAAAACTTGATTTCGTGAGATTTAATCGTCTTATGCTTTACGTCGATTTGGGAGTGGGTATCTCCTTCAATCAGAATCAAGGTTATAGTGAAACAGCACTTCCGAATGTGATAGCACGATATAGCCCTAACTACGCATCAAGAACGAATACACAATTCGCTTATAATGCCGGCGCAGGCTTAGAGTATATAGTAACAAACAATCTCATAGTCTCTGCTGGTTACAGCTATCAATCATTCGGTAATTTTTCCTCGGGTTCCGGTCAAAATCCAAACTGGGGGAACACACAGATTAAGTTAGGTCGGTTAAACAGTAATATAGGATTAATTGGCATTTCTTATCTATTTAAGTAAATTTTTGAATGCGCAAATCAGGGAGAAAATAGAGAGAATACTTGACACTATTTTTCATCGATGAAACCTCAATAAAATACAGTGAACTTTTTCAATTACCTGTTGCAGTGTGACAGCTAATTCGAGACTCACAGGTCTTGATGGAATAATATCAAACATAATATCACAGCATACACAGATATTCACCACCACTACCCTCTCCAAATGTACAGCTCACTCTTGCATGAATCAGAACATAGCTTTACTATCAAATAAATCTCCCAGAAATATTGATTCTGAAGGAATCACATGCCATTTGGGAAATCTAGCGCATGGAATAAGATAGCACCAGGGAAAATACATATATGGATATTCGAAATAATAAAAACAGGCTACATACTAAAATTAAGCATTTCACTCTTACAGCAATTGCATCGGCTGTTCTTACCCTTCATGCTGAAACCGCAATGGCTGCAAATTGCCCGACCGAAATAGTTGGCAATGCGTTAGCAGGCATAATATGTAATTTTAATGGCATCCCTCCCAGCGGAAGCAGTGTTACCGTAAAAAATGGCGGCACAGTGGGTGGCATTCTGATGAGTAGCTATCAACCTACCAATTCATTTATTACGATAAATGCTGGTGGACAGGTGAGCAATACAACCGGTATTGGTATTGCTGTAACAAATAACTCTTCACTGTCGAATGGACTTTCTAATAGTGGGACGATTAGCGCGCAAAGTGGTATTGGGATCACAGCAAATAGCGTAATCAATGGCGGTATCTCAAACAGTGGATTGATTAGTACTGTTAATGCGGATATCAGCGTTAGCACCAGTACGGTTTCAAATGGACTTTCGAATACTGGAACGATTAGCAGCACTTCTGGTGTGGGTATCTCGATCTTAAACACAAGCACCATCAACGGAGGAATTTTCAATAGTGGCGTAATTGGTGCCAGTATTACTGGTATCACTATGAGTGGTAATAGCACTATTAGCGGAGATATTTTTAATAGCGGAACGATTAATAGTAATATTGCGACCGGCATACGGATCGCAACTAGTGCGATCAGTGGCGGCATCGTTAATAGCGGTACAATTAGTGGTAGCGGGGTTGACAGTGGCATGTCGATCATGGCTAATTCTACAATTCGCGGCAACATTACCAATCAGGGCTTGATTAATGCAACTACCGGTAACGCTATTGCTTTGAGTCTGAGTGTAATCAATGGAGGAATTTCAAATACTGGGAGAATTACAAGTACCAAGGGTGACGGTATACATCTCGGTAATGTATCTACTATTCAAGGCAACATAACCAACAGCGGGACCCTTAGCGGAGGTCAAAATGGCATATCACTCCTCAGTACGAGCACTGTAGGCGGAATAGTGAATAGTGGAACGATTAGTAGTGGCAATAATGGCCTAAATATTAGTTCATCAACGATCAATGGAAGTATCACTAATACTGGAACGATTAGTGGTGGCACAACGGGTCTCAATATTTCTAACACCGCAACGATCAGCGGCGGTATCTCCAATAGCGGAACTATTCAAGGTAACATTTTTGCTATAAATATCACGAGTAGTAATGTGAATAATATCGATATGTTGGGTAAAAGTGCACGGATTATAGGGGCAGTCAATGCTATTAATACGAATGTAAATATTACTAATGGAGCTACATTTACCAGCGAAGGAACTTACAATGTTAACACATTTAATATTGCTCAGAATGCAATATTTAACATGGCTAATTCCATCACTGTTGCAGCTGGCCTTAACAACGGAGGTACATTAGCCGTTACAAATAGCCTACAAACGATAACGGGAGATTACACACAAAATACCGGAAGCATTTTTCAAACTAACCTCTCCAGTACAAGCAATTATGGTCAATTATCCGTGAATGGCACGGCTAATTTATCACAAAGTGGCAACATTTACGTACAAGTCGGACAAAACGCTTCGATTCATGCCGGAGATATTTTTTCTAATGTCATCAGCGGAAATACTTTCACCACCCCAACCAGTGGATTTAATGTGAGTAACAACAGTTTTATTTGGCAGTTTTCCGCATTACTTAACAAGGCTAACAATGGTGTCAATCTGACTGCCGCAATTAATCCCGCCGCTTACAATGTCTGTCAAGGCACTTATTGCCAAGGGGTACTGAACACTATCATTGGACAAGTGGCAGCGGGAAATTCCCTCTTTGCCCCCTACTCCACATTATCGACAGCAAGTGCACTGCAGACAGCCGCGAGTCAAGCAACACCCGAGTTAACCAATGAAAACATTCAAACGATGCAATTGATAACGCAAGCTGTTACTGATATCGCGCCAATGTGGAATAACTTACGTGGTAAATCCGCTGGAGATACCATGCTCTATCAACCGGGATCAATATGGATTAAACCCTATGGCGCATCAATGACACAAAATCAACATAATACGGTTAATGGTTTTAATGCGACAGCATACGGAGCAGTGATTGGCAGGGATATAGAATTTAATAATAATGTGTTGGTCGGGGGAGCCGTTGCTGCAGGCGGAGATAATATGTATGGCAAGTCCGCACTCAACAACCAATCAATTAATAGCAAAGCATATCAAGTCATGTTATATGGGGCGAAAAAATTTCCTAATCAAGTTTATTTAGCCGGCCAAGGTTTAGTTGGATATGAAACTAATAATTCACGTCGCACCATTCCTTTATATGCAAGCACAGCAAAAGGTTCATACAATAGCTGGTTTACTAACCTCCACACAGAGGCCGGATGGCGTATTACCCCATTTAGTCCAAACTTGGTATTCACACCGGAGATTGATGCAAGTTACCTTTTTATCCACCAAGGTAGTTATCGGGAATCGGGTTCTCTGATGGATTTATCCGTTGCCACTAATAAAAATTCTTCTCTTGTGCTGGGTGCTACTTGTAATGGCGCTTATCATCTAGCAACAATAAAAAATCATCATGATCTAACATTAACAGGATACGCCGGTGTTGCGAAAAATGTCATTAACAGTCAACCGCAAGTGAGCTCTACTTTTGTGGCGGGTGGTTCGCGTTTTTCGACTTCTGGCGTGCAATTTAATGGGTTAGTTCTTCGACGTGGCATTGGTTTAGCTATGACAAGTCAAACGAATCCCCTCATTGTTGAACTAAACTATGATGTACAATCGGGCAATAATGCTTACAGCAATACTGGCACTGCAACCATCAAATATGAACTATAATGCAATTTTATTTATTTACAATCATCGCTTGTTTGTATTTATCGGGATGCGTATTGATACCATCTCCCGAGGCACGCGCAATGCACGCCGCTCATATTGCAAAGAAGGTTCACTGGAAAGAACATACTATTCATACTGCTCAGTTTATATTGAAAGCTTATGGTCCGTTAGCACAAAGCAAAACTAAAATTTTAACTATTTATATCGAAGGTGATGGGTTAGCCTGGTTGTCAGAACATAGGCCATCGACTAATCCCACTCCAAATATTCCTACCGCACTTAACATGGCTATTCACGATCAAAAAAATCACGCAATAGCTTATTTAGCTAGACCTTGTCAATTTGTATCTAAAGAGGAATGGGGAAATTGTAGAGAAGCCTATTGGACCCACTTACGTTTTTCCTCCGAAGTAATCAATGCAATGAATCAAGCCGTGGATTATTTAAAAAACTATTATCATGCTAACAAAATTTTATTGATAGGCTACTCAGGTGGCGGCACGATTGCCACATTACTTTCGGCGAGACGTACTGATGTGATTCAATTGATTACCGTTGCTGCCATATTAGATACGGATTATTGGGTAACTCAAGAAAATTTAACCCCACTGGATGGATCTTTAAATCCAGCGAATGAATGGAAAAATTTAGCCTCCATTCCACAAACACATTGGGTAGGCGGCAAAGATACGGTCGTTCGTAAAGAAGTTGCGTTTGCATTTGCGAAGCGTTTTCCTGCAGCAAAAAAACCAAAAATTATCGTGATACCTGAATTTGATCATGCTTGTTGTTGGGCAACGGATTGTCAATAGCCCCCAGGATTATCGAGTTAAAGTATTAATAAGCGGTGCAAGCTCTTTTTCATATCGGCGCCAACGTTCAACAGATGACGTATAAACAGGCTGACGTACTTGTATAAAACTCGCCGTACGCACTTGGCGCTTGGATTCATAAAAAGCAAGACAAGCGGGATCCCAAGTCAACTCACAAAACTCCATTAACCGTCTCGCTTCTGCTTCCATATTATTGACGATCACCTCATACTCGATATCCAACCAGGCATTGGATGGGAGAATATGACGCCAATGATTCATAATACGCTCATAACACTGATAATATTGACCTAACTCTGTTAAATCATACGAATACAACTGTCCTTCCGTAAACAAGTTCGTATAACAAGATAAACAAGTGTCAATCGGATTACGTTTCACATGAATAATTTTAGCGTTTGGAAGTAATGCATGAATAAGCCCGATAGCGATAAAATTATGTGGCATCTTATCAGTAATATGGATTGCATCAGGAGAAAAACGCTGCAAATAAGCAACATAGTCATCTGCAATGGCACGGCCTATTTCAGGCGATAGTTGCAAAATATTTTCGGGATAATACAATTGAATCAAATTAGTCAAATATTTTAATTCTCCAGCACCATAAACTTGCGAATGACTAGATAACACTTGCTCCACAAGCGTACTGCCTGAACGCGGCATGCCGACAATAAAAATTGGTACTGCAGACGGATTAGCAAATGCTTTCAAATACTCCATGGTTTTTGGAGTAACACAATTAATTAGTTTATGCGTGAACTGAATTTGCTCTGCAATATTATAACTAATACGCTGGCGCTTTAAGCGACAGCCTTGATTATAAAACTCAAATGCTGTTGCCCATTCACCGATATCATCATAACATTTTCCTAATGCAAAATAGAGATACGCCAATTTACCTGGGTGTACGTCTTGGACATCGCTGGCCATCGATAATAAATCATGAAAACTGCCATTTTCTCGTTTCATTTTACGTAGTTGCACTAAACAATAATGTGCAGCCACCCGTGTATCCTTGACCGGATCATTTGCCACTTTTAAAAATTGCTCTTCTGCTTTTGAGATGTCACCCATCTCCATCAATACATTACCTTTGCTAATGTATAAATGAGAAAGTGTGGAATCCTTCGATATCGCATCATCTAACTGCATCAGCGCTGCGGTATAATTACCTTGTTCATGATAAATCTCTGCCAACAGTTTATAAAATTCAATCTGCTGCGGGTCAATCATCATCGCTTTACGAAGATAGCGTTCTGACTCAATAAAATGATGCTGATGCAAATACACTTTTGCAAAACCAAAATAAGCTTCCGCGTAATCCGATTTTAATTGCAACGCTTTTTCAAAATACATCAAAGCATTGTCACTTTGATCTAAGCCTAGCAATGCTAAACCGAGACTACAATGTGCATCAGCGAAATCAGGGGCTAACAGGATTGCCTGGCTCAAGCAGTCAAATGCTTGCTTAAATTCTTGCTGCTGCAGAAACACTGCCCCCAAGTTATTGAAAGGTTCTGCTAAGTTAGGCGAAACTGATATTGCTGCTTGATAAAATGCTATGGCTTGTTTCGTTTGATTAGAGGCTTTATAAATACTTCCCATATTATTAAGCGAACAACTCAAGCGTGGATTGATCAGAAGTGCTCGTTTATGGCATTGCTCTGCTTGTGCGTATTGTTTCGCATCATAATAAGCAATACCTAAATTAGCTAAAGCGGTTGCTGAATTTGGATCAAGCAGAACAGCTATCTGCCCACATTGAATACTTAAATGAGTCGCTTTTAATTTCCGATGCATTTCCCCTAAATTACTATGAAACAAAGCAACATTGGGATTACTCTGAATAGCTTGCTCGATTAACTGAACAGCTAAAGTAATCTTGCCAACCTGATACGCTATGATTCCTAATAAATGCAAAGCATCAGCATGCGACGCGTTATCTGCTAAAATACGATTTAAAATAATTTCAGCTTGCTCTAACTTCCCTTCGCTTTGCAACTGCGTTGCAATATGCATTGCCTCATCCAACAACATCATACACTCCTTTCCGATGACGATAAGGAGCAACCAGCTTTAATAATGGTTTTAGCTCTTCAGCAAAATATTGCCAACGCTGTACAGATGTTTTATAAATAGGCTTTCTTACTTGCATTAAGCTAGCTGTTTTTACGGTCCGATCATTTTTATAAAAATTAAGACAATTGGGATCCCAAGATAATCCTATGTACTCTATGAGTTCTCTTGAAATTTCTTCATGACGAGCAACCATTTGTTCATAAGGTAAATCAAAAATAACTGTTGCGGGTAAGACCGTGTGCCAATATCGCATAGCCTCTGCATACAATGCATAATACTCACCTAAAGCGGTTAGATCATAAGCAAATAACATGCTGCTCTTAAATAAATGGGTAAAACAAGAAAAACACGAATCCATTGGATCACGCATGGCATGAATAATTTTTGCAAGTGGCAACATGCGATAAATCATGCCAATATAAAAACAATTAGCAGGCATTTTATCAATGATAAACTGTTTGTCTGGTGCTAAGCTCCACGCTCGATCTAAATATTTTTCGCCTAACTTTGCAAATTCATCATCCGTTAATTGATTAACCCAAGTAGTAAACGGCAATCCAGAGGCATGACAAGCCGCTTGGATGACTTCATCTAAAATACTTAATTCTCCTGCGCCATAAATATTTTTATGGCTAGAAAGTATTTGCTCGATCAGCGTTGTTCCTGCTCGAGGCATACCTACAATAAAAATGGGGCAACGTGCCTCTTTTTTTTGTTCGGGTTGTTTTAAAAAATCTTGGGTAAACACCTTAGGCAAGTGTTCGACGAGAGCTTGTAGTTGTATTTTATTCCAGGGTTGTTGCAAATAATGCAATCGATTGCCTTCCGCATAAGCTTGAAACGCTTCTGCATATTGTTCTGTATCATCCAGCGCTTTTCCTAGTGCAAAATAATAATGAATACGATCCCGAACAGAACACTGATTTATTTTCGGCGCGAAAGATTCTAGAAAAGCTAAGTGAAGGTCATCTGGTTTGTATGTTTTTATCAATGATAAATTATAATGCGCCTCTATAAAATCTGGATTTGCTGCAATGGCCGCCTCAAAATGCGTACGCGCATCATCCATTTGACCTTCTTCACTGTAAATAGCGCCCAGATTATTTTGTGCTTCTACATGATGAGGATTTAAATGAATCGCGGCTAGATAAGCACTCTTCGCTTGTTGCTTATCACCTATGCACTCAAGAGACGCACCAAGGTTATTCCAAGCTAGACCATAATTTTTATCGGAAGATAATGCAATGCGATAATGCTGAACAGCCAATTCAAACTGACGATTGTCATTATAGGTTAAAGCTAATAGAAAATGATTTTCAGCAGAATGAGGCTCTATACTGATAGTCGTATTATGCGATGCGATAGCTGCTTCTAATTGCCCTACTCTACGCAATAATTCACCCAAATTGCGTCTATAAAAAACTATATGGGGCGCTATTTCTATTGCTTGCTGCATAAATTGAATGGCATCAGCCATGTTATTTTGCTGAAGTGCTGCTAAAGCAACGCCTAACGATGCACTATGAGATTCTGGATTTTTTATCAAGATATTGCGATATAGTTGTTCTGCCTGAAAAAACAATCCCTGTTGTAATTTCAGATGAGCCTCACGTATTAGATCCTCAACAACAATCTGACGCTCCATGGGCGGCAACACCATCAACGTATTTTTTATATGGGCTAAAGGAATGCTCCAATCTCCCAACGTTTCTTGTCTAAAAAGTTTGGCATTGGGATACCAAGGACTATCGTCTCGTTGCAAAAACCAACGCCAATCTGCGCTAAATGGCAATAAAATACAAACCTCTTTACCCATGGCAGCCGCTAAATGAGCAATAGAAGTATCAACCGTAACCACTAAGTCCAAACATGAAATCAATGCCGCCGTCCCCTCCATCGTGCTTAATTCCAAACCGTGATAAGCAATTTGGTATTGCTCAAGTTCTTTTTTTTCTTCCAAAGAAATATCTTTCTGTAAGCAAATAAAATCCAGATTGGGTTGATGCAATGTCAACAAGGCACTCAGCGCAATAGAGCGTTTTTGATTCATTGCATTAAAAGAACTTCCTTTCCAAGCGATACCAATACGTTTATGCGTTGAGTACCCTATTTTTTTTTGACAAACTTCGCGGGAATTCATATCAGGAAACAAATAAGGAATCGATCTAGGAATTGTATGCATTTCTGTTTTAAACAATCTTGCCAAACTCATCAACGGACAATAATAATCACAAGAAGGCAACGGTGCTCCCATCGCAATAAAATGAATTGTATTACGCCATGAATGAAAGAGTGGAATTACTGAAGGTTGTATTTCAAGAAATACGCGAACCCCCCATTGCACCAACAAAGGAATATAACGAAAAAATTGAATACTATCACCAAGGCCTTGCTCAGAATGAATTAGAATCGACTTTCCTTGTAACGTGTCAATACTGGCGGATTCTGGTAATACCCATGCACGACTTTTTGCAGATAATACGGATTGCCAACGATATTCGTAAGCTGTAAATCCATGCAGCAAGTCTCCCATCGCTAATAGACATAAAGAATAGTTATAATAAACCCAGGCATCTTGATGATTGCTGTATGCTAAAGCTTGTTGATAGATTTCATACGCCTCATTATATCGATTGACTTGTGTTAAACAAAGAGCGCGTTGACATAGAGCAATATAATTACTCGGATCGATAGCAATAACATGTTCAAAACAATCCAGTGCTTTGAGATACTCTCCCATTTGATAAAGTGCTTTAGCGTGCAGTGTTAAGATAGTGGGAGTAAAACGCAGTTGCAAAGCTCGTTCTGAATAGACTGCCGCCTCAGTTGAACGATTCAAATTAAGCAAGGTTTCCGCACAGCCAACCAGAGCTTCTATATTTTCTGGTGCTAATAGCACTGCATTATTGAAATATAATAAACCTTGTTGTTGTTTTTTTTGTCGAACACACTCATGACCTTGCTCTATAAGTTGTTCTAGCTCATTCGTGTAAACATCTGACAGCATAAATTCCTTCCTTTGCTTCATCCCTACATCCGCGAAAATACCTTGTATTATATTAGAAAACAATTATATTCTACACGGTTTGAGAAACAATGTTCCTTGAGTTTGGGAGATGGAGATGGACCATGGACGATGGGTTGTCACACCAAGACAACGCTGTGACTTGGAGATGTTATTACAGGCAAGTTTTGCCCCGTTATCCGGGTTTCTTTCAGAAGCAGATTATGAAAGTGTTTTATCTTGTTGTCGACTAACGAATGGTCAGCTCTGGCCAATTCCTGTTACGCTTGATGTCAATACTGCATTTGCTGAAAAAATAACGATAGGTGATGAGATCACCTTGTGTGATATCGATAATTCTTTTTTGGCTCGCATGCAGATTACCGATAAATGGAAGCCTAACAAATCAATCGAAGCAGAAGCTGTATTTGGAACAACGGATAGCAAACATCCCGGCGTTGAATATTTATTCAATAAAGCTGGGGATTGGTATTTAGGTGGCAAAATTCAGCTTATTCAAACACCAAAACATTATGATTTCACTGAATTGCGTCATACACCAAAAGCACTAAAGCAACAATTTTTACAACACAATTTCCAACATATCGTTGGCTTCCAAACTCGCAACCCTGTTCATCGCGCACACATGGAGCTCACCTTAAGAGCAGCAAAAGAAAATGATGCGCATATATTACTTCATCCTGTCGTTGGGCTAACAAAACCAGGCGATGTTGATTATTTTACCCGTGTTCGATGTTACCAAAAAATTCTGCATTATTATCCATCACAAAAGGTGACATTAAGCTTACTCCCTTTAGCAATGCGTATGGCAGGTCCTAGAGAAGCCTTGTGGCACGCTATTATTCGCAAAAATTATGGTTGCACCCACTTCATTATTGGGCGAGATCATGCAGGCCCAGGTAATGATTCTACGGGGAAAGCATTTTATGATCCTTATGCAGCCCAAGAGATAGCTAAAAAACATCAAGATGAAATCGGCATCAACATAATGACTTTTCAAGAAATGGTTTATGTAAAAGAACGTAAGCAATATTGTCCTGTTAATGAGGTGCATCCAGAGGAAACCGCCCTCACTATTTCAGGCACCGAATTACGTAACGCTTTACTAACAGGAAAAACCATTCCAGATTGGTTTTCATTTCCTGAAATTATTCAAGAATTGCGTCAGTCGTACCCTCCTCGATATAAACAAGGATTTACAGTGTTTTTTACCGGGTTATCTGGCTCAGGAAAAACAACGTTAGCTGAAGCATTGATGGCAAAACTCATGAGCCTTGGTAAGAGAAATATCACACTGCTCGATGGCGATACGGTTCGCAGAATACTAGCGAGTGAATTAGGATTTTCAAAAGCGGATCGCAATTTAAATATCCGCCGAATCGGTTTTGTCGCATCCGAAGTCACTAAAGCAGGTGGCATCGCCTTATGCGCTGCAATTGCACCTTATGCTGAATCCAGAATTGAAAATCGTCGTCTTATTTCAGAGTATGGTGGATACATTGAAGTTCATGTTTCAACATCACTAGAAACCTGTGAAAAACGCGATACCAAAGGATTATATAAAAAAGCAAGAAATGGGGAATTAAAAAGTATGACGGGTATTGATGACCCCTATGAAATACCCATCAATGCAGAGATAACAATTGATACATCAATATCAACCATTGATGAATCGGTTAATACCATCATCCATTACTTAAACGATGTGAGCTATCTTAAATTAGCTCATCATACCGAAACAACATTGGTGGAGTTTGCTTAACTTATGACAGAAACTCATCTACGCAGCATAATTAAAGCCGTCAGTTGGCGAGTATTGGGAACACTAGGAACAATAGGCATTGCTTATCTTGTCACACATAAAGCGAGTGTTAGCTTTTACATTGGGTTATTTGAGTTTGCATCAAAGATTGGGCTATTCTATCTACACGAAAGAATATGGGGAGTTGTTTCATTCGGTCGTATCGTTCGGGATCAGGCATGATAGATAGATCTCTAGTTGAAACAATTTTCATTGGTACAGGCTTTTAATTGAAAAAAACGGGTTGATAATTAATTGGTTATAGAAAGTATAAAGCATCTTTTACACTAAATTAAACATCACTCTATTGCTGCTGATAATGCCAGTCATCAGCAATTTTCCGAAAAGCACACCCATTTAAGATCGCGATCAATAAACTTTAGGGCTTAGATTTAAAATTTGTATCAACAGTAACGGCTACTTTCACCTTGGGTGATGGAACAACAGTGAATCCATTTTCCCTTTGAAAACTATTGCGATGATAGCTTAGATTCGCCATTGAAGTTTTTATTGCTTCACTTTTCTGTTTGGCAAGAGTCGCCATCCTCTTTTTGATGAGTATAGCAATAACAGGAGCAGCAATTCGTTTTACTTCTTTTCCTATGTCTGCTTCTATTTTCATATTAACAGATTGACGTTCTCGTAAAATATCCGCTGTCGACTCAAGCTTTATAATGAGCCGCATACATGCTGCAATTACTATTTGATATTCCCCTGGGTTTTTGCGTATCTCGTCTAGCTCTTGATTTGTGAGCTCATCCAACTCAGCTTCTATACTATCAAACGCCTCACTAACATCAGTATAGATAAAGGCAGCATTAGCCAAAATAATTTGCACAGTTCTTTTGTCTACTTCAAGTGAAACAAGCTTATGAAGAATATAAATTTTATTAATCGCATCGTTTAAGATGATTTGTGGTGAACATTTTAGATTCGCCTCATTTAAAATTTTCTT
>JABDGK010000012.1:0-116 GCA_013286085.1 Gammaproteobacteria bacterium
TTTATTTTTAATAAATCCAAGATCGAACGCGGTTCCTCTGCACTTCCTGTTGAATTTGTTTTTAAGCATAATTTGCTTTCCATGGGTAATACTCCTGAGATGCGCAGCGAACGCAC
>JABDGK010000012.1:192-999 GCA_013286085.1 Gammaproteobacteria bacterium
TACATTTACAGAGTCGACTTTGCAGAAACTTGAGAAGCCGATGAAAACTATCATAGCCGATTTTATTACTTCACTTGCCGAGAATGCAGCGGTAGAGACTCACCAAGTATTTTCTCAGTTGGCAATGGAAGTTGTCGCGCAATCTAGATTAGGCACACACAGCATTACCAATCAAAGAGAAGAATTGTCGGCCATGTTTAAGAAGGTTTTTGATGAGGCTACTGAATTTAATGCTGTTGTACGCGTCAGACTAATTAATATCGCCAAAAAATTTGTAAGTGAAAAAATTTATGAACGATTAAGACAAAAAATAGAAATTTTGAATCCACCCGCTGAATTATTACAAGCCAAAAATCAGTTGATGTTATTTTTCAAACAAAACATTTTAAAACGCAATTTAGATAAGATAAAAAATGGCGATAACTTAATTTGGGATTTTGCCGTTCGTGAATTTATGCGAGATCACATCAACGAACCAGTCACAAAAGAAAACTTAAATTTCGAATCCGATTATGTTATTTCTGAAGCAGCATTTTTATTATTAGTCGGCCATGAAACATCTTCTTTATTGATGCTGTATACGTTAATGTTTTTAAGCAAACATCCTGATATGGTGAGCAAGATTCGGGAAGACATGATTAACAAGCCAATCAATCGCGATACAGTTGATCATAACATATGGTTAACTTGTACTTTGATTGAGACATTACGCTTAATGCCGCCCATACCATTAACTGCGCGTGAAGTCACAAAAGAAATCACACTGGGAGCATTCACTGATTTAACGTTTGGAAAAAATGAAACGGT
>JABDGK010000012.1:1009-51015 GCA_013286085.1 Gammaproteobacteria bacterium
ACACTTGACCCTGAAATTTCTGGATTACAATTCAATGAAAAATATACTAGCCATGCAAAATCGAAATAAAGCATTAGACATCAAACTACCGAAAGGCACCCTTATTATTAGCCCACAACTCATTACCCATAAATTAGAGTTCGTGTACGGAAAAGATGTAAATGAGTTTCGCCCCGAACGCTGGTACGAAAAAGTCAAAAATGGGGAAGTAACCTTACAAAATACTGAAGCACCCGGGTTGTATCCATTTGGTTTAGGAGAGCGAAATTGCGTAGGTCGTCGTCTTGCACTACTTGAAGCAGGATTGACAATCAGTATGTTATTGGAAGCACATGACTTTGAATTAGCACCGCAAGTCAGCTACCCGCCAAAGGCGAGATTGCATGGAACACTTAAACCGAGTGAGCCAGTTCATTTTAAATTTTTTCCGCGAAGAATGGGGATAGTTGCTGGCGTAGCAAATAAAGATGATAAAAGTGATTCATTTACGATTAGGTAATTCTTCTTATTGTCACACTCAGACAATGGCAAGTATATTTTTCATTGAATTGTAATCCAGAAATTTCAGGGTCAAGTGTCAGCATCATACATTGGCTATATTTTTTGTTTGATGCTGACACTTGACTCTGCTTCTCTAAGCCTTTGCGTACTGATAATCTTTTCCACCAAACCTTGCGCCTTCTCGCGCAGCATTGGATTGGAAGTCATACCAATTCCATGGTTTTGCTCAAAAGGAATCGCAACTAACAAACTTTCCTCATAAAAATCTGGCACCTTGAAACCAAAGTTTTTAGCTTGCAGCAAACCCTTCAAGATGGGAGTAAAGCAGTTGGTAGTAAAAGCAGTAAAATAATCTTGTGACAGTTTGTCACAATTCTCTAACAACTCCATTGCAGCCAATTTGTCACCTGCGATTTTTATGCTGCGGCAAAGTGTATAGGTTCGCAAAATATCATCAACCACCATGTCATTAGCAAGGCCATTGCAGTTTTGTAACCAAGGCATACAGCGTTGTTTAAAGTAACCAAAAATCCCATGACGCCCTTTCTCATCTTGCAAGTAAAGAATAGCGTGTGACACATAATAGGGACCATTTTTACTAAACCCTTTTCTATAACCAAAGGTGATGGTGATTTTATTTGCCTCTGCAACAAATTCGCGCCAAGTTTGCGACGTTAAGGGCGCTAATTTCATAGTGTGGTTTGCATGCATTTTTAAAAAGGGAGAGCCCTCATCCGGTACGGTTAATTGGCTCAAAGGTAAAATACTTTTTTCATGTTGCAATTCAGAAGCAGGAATAACTGGAAGTTGTTTTTTTAAAATGGCATAGGCTTCTGCTTCATCACGTCTACGCTGCCACTCTGAGTTGACGAAGTCACCCACGAGAAGACTGGCTGCTGTAGTCAAGGTAATGAAATATATATTATCGGTTGTTGCACTGCACTCTATTACGCATTTTAAAGCGAATATAGCTAGCCCTAGTTTAATTTTGGAAGACTGAAAAAAACGCGAAAGCATTCTCGATCTCCTAATAGTTGACACTTACATTTTCTCGTTGTACCGTGATCCGCGTAATTTGCCGTATTTCAGCCAAGTTTATTACCGATTAGTTAGCGTAATCATCATCTACCGCATACAACGTACACTGTTGGGTCGTATACGTTGCACATGCCTCTAAAGCTTTTTGTTGCGCTTCTTCTATAGTTCGCATACCCACCCACCAGCCAAAAGTGCCATTGGGACTGATGGCGAATGCTTTATGCGGCGGGCTTTTTAAATAAGAATCAAACACGGATTGATCTCTCTTCGCTAATTGCGAGGGAGGTGAAAGGTTAGCCTTGTCGGGCGGCGGTAATAGCGTGGGTAATAAATCTAAATTTTTATTTTTTAAAAAATCATCGACCCAGGGCATCCAAATCGGCATGCCTTCAGTGGAAAATAAAAAATGTCCCTCCGATTGAAATGTCGGCGCCAGGATAAACGTGAGATTACCGCCACTGGCCTTGAAGGCATCCACAAACTTTTGTGCAAGACTGGGAATAAAAAAATGGTCGTTTGCTGCATAAATCCATAACATAGGTACGCGTGAGGTTTTACCCAACATACCAAATGTGGAAACTAACGCATTTTGCTGACAAACAGTATCATTGGCATTCGAACCCAATCCACCTGCAAAGCTAATGGCCGCGACCAATCCGCTGGGAGGATTATTTGCCGTCAGTGCCACAGTAGCAATCCCACCTGCCGACATACCGATAGCTACCATATGGTTTATATCAAACTGGGCTAACGTTCCTAAATAATCAATAGCCGTATGTAAGTCTACACTCGCTGTTAAAACAGCACGCATATAATCAGTTTTATCACAAGGCCCTTCTGATTCCCCCCAATTGCCGCCGGAATTTCCATGCCCGCGCCGCATGACAATAGCCACCGCAAAACCTCGACGCGCTAATTCGATAGCGATAGGTAAAAATTGCGAAGGCGTCATCTCTCTGCGCGCCTCTGCGTTGCGCACCGTCCCATGGCTAATTAAGGCAAGTGGATGCTTCCCTGGCAAATTGGGCCATACCAACACTGTTTCCAAACCTTGAGGTCCTGCGTCTTGCATGGGAATAATAATATTTTGTTGGAGAATACTCTGGGCGTCACTTGCCGAATGAGCAAAAATCAAAACCAGCATCAGCAGTATTTGAAGATTTCTTTGCATGCCAAATCCTTAAAACAAGGATAGAAGTTCCATTATGTCTGTTAAAAACAGAAAAATACAGGGCAAAATTTGTATTATCACCAGATCCTATATTGTTTATTTTTCCATTAAAAACAACAAAGTAAGAACTAATTGTTGTACTTCTTGTGTTTGAGTTAGTGTATTTTATATACAATTCATGGATTATTGATTATAATGCTACACATTAACTTTTGCTAACTTAGGGTAGATAACAATGCTTACCTCCAACCGCATTCTTGCAACACAACATTCAACTACATTGATTCAGGGTAAATTAGAACAAAAGGGATCAGCGACAGCACACACAAAAACAAATGACTTTAGCGAATATGACCAAGAAGTCAGTACAATCAATGCGAAAGCAAGAGCTGAAGCGAATGCCGACTATGACCAAGAAGTCAGTGCGGTCAATGCCAAAGCAGCCTTGGCCGTCACAACAAAAATAGCCACCATGTCTCCAGATATTGTTTACTCCTCGTTATCAGTTTCTCCTACGGAACACCCGCAATCACCGCTAGGCAAACCGCTACAACATGTTGCACATCGCTATGCAGATAAGCAGCTTAAATCCTACGAAAAAAGTCACAAAAACTTGCTGACTACCCTAGCCAAAATAGAACGTATGCGCCCGGATGCTGAATTAGACTTAGCCGCAAAAATTGCGAATGCAAAAAAATTAAGTCGCCACTTTCGGGTGTTGCAGCAACGCGCAGAAGAAATCATCGCAGCCCTTCCTCGCGCAGGCAAACCAGCTCAGCAACGAGTTGCATGGCTAGTGAAAGCGGAAAAACATAAAATGGATCACCAACATTATGAAAATACACTCGTTGCGCTAAAGGGAACATCGATGCGGCCTTAGAGTATAGCGGCGAACGACGCTCCTTGAGCGGATTCGTCGACTTATTGCCAATATATGTTAACATTCCGCAAAATTTCGATCTTTATTAATCTATAGGAATCTCATGAGCACAAAACTTTATATTGCATCTCTTCCTTTCAGCGTTGGCAATGAGGAATTGGAAAAAATTTTTAGCGCTATTGGCACTGTCACTTCCGCGAAAATAATCACGGATTCTACTACTGGCAAAGGCAAAGGATTTGGATTTGTGGAAATGGCAACCGAAGAAGACGCGGCGACAGCTATCACGCAACTGAATGGATCATCTTACAGCGGTCGTAAAATTCTTGTCTCTGAGGCTAACAGTGAAATACGAAATAAAAAAGAAACTCCAACTCAGGAAGAATAACGATATGTTTGTTATTGTGTATGAATTTACGGTAAAAAAAACGCATCTTGACTCTTTTCCTCCACTATGGAACAAGTTGACTTTGTTGGTAAAAGAATTAAGCGCAAGCAGAGGAGCCAGGTTACATCAAGCCTCCGCTTGCTCTTGGATTGGATATGCCGAATGGCCAACGAGGGATTCTTGGGAGAATAGCAATCTTAATCAAGAAGCAGTTTCACAATTAAGAAAACAACTTTCGGATAGTTGTGATGATATTCAAATTGTTTATCAATTGGATGTGATGGATGACTTACTAACAGGCGGGTAGTTTCGTATGTTTTTCAGGTCCACCGTCGATCAAGCGATCACGATTTTTATTCCTATTCGAAGCGCAGCCTTTCAGCTACAGATTCTTACATCCACTGATGCAACCATACTGGCCCCCTACTTCCAAGAAGCTGCCGAATGGTTAAGCCGCCTATCTACTTATACTGCAATAGGTGCATATCGATCCTGCGAGGATGCATGGACTGTTTCAGCAGAACGTAGCGCTAATCGTGATTATATCGCTGAAATCACCGTGCCACGCAATGCGATTGATTCTGGCACCCATCTATTATTAAAACAAAATACAAAAATTACGCCCATGCACATTAAAAAATTATATCCAAATATTGTGATTGCTCGGTTTGACCCGCAATTTCAACAAGCAATCCTTCACGCACAAAGAAATGGTATAAGCAATCTTGCAGATTCTACCACCTGGAGTCCCCAGCCTAGTCAGTTTGCTTTATCTGATATGATTAGTGAAAAACCTGATTCTCCTGCAATCAATTTATCTAAACCGGCAGATGCTACTCAGGAAAAAAATCCAGATAGCCAACAACAATCCAATGAAAAGAAAACATATTATCTCTATGCCCGCAGCCAACCGTTTGACATAGCAAAATACATGCATGCATGTTGTTTAGATGATTCATATCTGAATGATGCTATTGAATATATGAACACATTATCTAAACTGACAATGCAACCCATTTTCGAATCTTACCAAGCTGCTATCAATGCGAATTTAACGCTACAGGGTAATCAAGATTGCCTAGTTGAAATCGAATTACCCATTTCTGCTGTTAACAAATTGGGTGAATTTTTTATGTTAAAACAACATATACAAATTGAAGCGCAAGCTATTGCAAAAATTTATCCCGTGATTTTTATTACCAGTTATGAGGAAAAATACAGAAAAGTATTAATGCACCTACAAAGAGCGGGCATGGAAAATTCTTTACGAGATCGACGAGTCAACAAGCCTGGGATGTAGGGTTTACAAAAATCCTCGGCCCAGGCTTGACGTTATGGTTTATTAATTGTTGGGGATGAAACATGTGATCTTGGGTTCACCAATTCCTGAAGTGCCGAAAGTTCTCCTGTAACTTGCGTATTAAAATTAAATAGCTGATAGCCGTTAAAATTAAGTTTGCCGGCCTTTTCTAACGTTAAAATAGCCTCTTTATATTTATCATATTGTTCCATAAAAGAATTTGAAATTTGCAGAACAACCTCTAACGAAAGACCACTTTTCGCTTTCTGTAGTTTCTGAATTGTTTTACCAATCTCATCCTGTGCGGATAAATAGGGTTGCAGATCACCTTGTCCTTGCGTTACTTGAATATATAGTTTGTTACGTACGCCAGCTTGTACTGAATACAGTATTTGCAACCATTCTGCGGGAGTCTTTGATGGCATGGGTTATCTCCTCTGGGCACCTACCTATATGCGTATTATATCTTTATTTGCGAGCAGATAGTTAAATTACCTTTATCCGCCCAAGGATGACTGACAAAAAACTCTAAATTATTCAATGACATCTCTCTTAATTTACAAATATCTGCTATACTATTTAAATAAGCGAACAATCTAATTGTTGAGAAGCCTATGGCAAATCCACGCGATATTAACAGCTATAAAACAGTCGCAGACATTGAAGAACGTCTGGCGGAGCTTGAAGATGCGCTTTTTGCTAAACAGCAAGAGTTATCAAGAATTGCGTTTGGCTACGAAATGGGTACATCCACGCTTGCTCAAGAGCATCGTGCTAAAGCCGAGAAGGATGCCTTATCCAAGGAATACGAGGCACTGAAAATAAAATTAGAGAGCCCTAACGCTATCTTGTATTTACAGCAGCAAGCTATGATTGATCAGCAACTCAAACGCATCTTGGCAAAAGAATTCGAAGAATTGCATCAACTTGCAGATAAATACTTTAACCGTTTAAAAGATAAGACAATAAAAATTTTAGAAACAATACCAGAGAGATTGCTAAACGCGCTTGTTCCTATCACGAGCGCCGGCAGTTCAGATGCTACACGGGTAATTGAAATTGCACGAGGAAAAAACATATATCGCATTGATTTTGCAAACTTACACCAATCCGCAGATTTAAATAAAACAAATCACCGAACGCTGATTCATAAATTACATCCTATGATCAAACTGTTATGCGCACTCGAAAACAACGCGCTAAACAGTCAAGATAAAATAGAAGTGATTGAAGCAATACTCAGCGATCAATCAGCAAGAGAAGATGTCAGCAAACCACGTACAGAAGGAAAAAAACCCGAGGAAACTGCCGGCGGAAAGTTTTTAAAAAAATCTGACAAGATCTTTGAAAAATGCAAAGAAAAAATACTTCTTTTATTACCCCCGCAAAACTTAGAAGAGCTAAATGAAACAGTAGCTGCAGAAATCAGTACGCTCTGTAATAATTTCTTAAGCCATCTGAAACCAAAATTGCTAAAAGCATTAACAAAATTACCCAAACCCACATTACAAAGCCTAATGGAAAGAGGAAAAGCTAATTCAGATACGCTTGAGCTTACCATTACAGTTTCAGAAGGTAATCGATCTATTCAATATCCAATTAAATATGCCTCTTTGACTAAGCATGATTTTCCAGAGAAATATCATTATTTAATTGAGAAACTAGCAAACGTGTTAACAATCCAATCTGGAAACATTCATACTATCTTTAACATTGATAACAAGGCTGTTCGAGATATACTAGTTACACATGCCAAAAGTTCCACACGAATGTTCGTTCACACCGAATCAGATGATTTTTTAAAGAGATTAGATAAGATTAAAGACTATTACATAAGAATGTCGGCTCAGTTTGGTCAGCTTGCACTTACTCCCTCGTCCAGTTCTGGACCTAAGCCAATCAAATAACAAGCAAGTAGGTAAAACGGCTGCAAGCCTGCTAAAATTTAATTGCTAAAATAGATGAAATAGATAATGCTAATACTTCTAAATTTCCCTAGATAACATATTGAGAATCAACTTATGCCTGAATTTATTTATCAACTTGCTAGCATTCCATTATTTGCATTTCTGATGGCTATATTACTATCCATTTCATTAATTTCTGTGGCAACTGTTCGAAGATATATACCATTAGATTTTCGATACGAAGAAAATACAGCTATTGTGAGCTGTAGCGCTTTGCTAGGTATAATTTACGCCGTTCTTATTGGTTTTATCATACTATATCAGTTTGGTTCTTTTGATAAAGCAG
The DNA here is from genome assembly GCA_013286085.1 of Gammaproteobacteria bacterium. Lineage (GTDB taxonomy): Bacteria > Pseudomonadota > Gammaproteobacteria > DSM-16500 > DSM-16500 > UBA5158. The sequence goes on from JABDGK010000012.1 coordinate 8,541, forward strand.
AAAAAGCAGAAAACACCGAAGGCACTATGCTGCATAGTATCTATCATAATGCTGCATTATTACCAGCACCTCATAATTCTAATCTTCAATCATTAGTGAAAACATACACGAATAATACGCTTGATAATGAATGGCCCGCCTTAAATGTTGGCCAAAAAATCAGTCCTAAAGGAAAGAATCTTATTGAAGATATGATAAAGGAAATACAATCAATAAATTTTGCGAGTTTAAATGGTAACACCATTAATTTATTAAATGATATTCAGCAGGAAATCAGCCAACTTTTCAAAACGCATCATCAACGAACCGCCGTCGTCTATACCACGTTGAACGGCCATGTGTGGTTTGTATTACTACTAGGAACAATTTTTACATTGGGAATTAATTTTTTCCTTGGCATGGAATTTCGTTTACATATTTTTTGTATTTCATTAATTGCAACAGTGATGGCGATGCTCATTTATCTGATCGTCGGTTTGGACAGACCATATCAAGGTGACTTTGCAGTACATCCAGATACGATTGCCGCGATTTTAGAAGAAAAGGTTTAGGATCAAATACCACTTTATGATTTTACACAAATCTAAAGTGCACTTATAGCGGACTCTCTTTTATATGCATACAAAGACTAACAAAAACATTTGGCATATTATTATTGGTGGCACCATTGGCAATTTAACCGAATGGTATAATTTCTTATTATATGGTTATTTAGCTTCTATCATTTCTCAACTCTTTTTTCCTACCCAAAATACATTATTATCACTGACATTAGCATTTACTGTTTTTGCCATTAGCTTTTTTGTTCGACCATTCGGCGGAATATTATTTGGTTGGATTGGCGACACCTACGGTCGACAGCGTGCATTGGTCATTTCACTTATCATGATGGCTGTGCCTACATTTTTAATAGGTTGTTTGCCTACCTATCAAACTATTGGTATCGCAAGCCCTCTATTATTGTGCGTTTTTCGTATTTGTCAGGGCTTGTCCGCGGGTGGCGAGCACACCGGTTCTGCAGTCTATGTTGCAGAATATGCACCGCCCACACGTCGTGCATTATGGGTAAGTACAGTACCTACTAGCGCTGCGCTAGGCGTATTAATTAGCTCAACCACAGCATTATTGCTGGTTAATAGCTTTTCTCCAGAACAACTACTTTCGTGGGGATGGCGAGTCGGCTATTGGATAGGAACACTACTTTGCCTCATCAGTATTTTTTTACGCATTAGCCTACCTGAAACTCCCAACTTTCAAAAAATTCAACACAAAAAATTAAATAAGCGTTTCCCCATTTCAACCCTAATAAAAAATCCCACCACACGGAAAAATTTACTTATTGTATTTTGCTTAGCAAGTAGCTGGGGTGTTTTTTATCAAGTATTATTTATTTGGATGCCAACCTATCTCACCCATATTCAGCATTTTAATAGAAATATCGGATTACAAGTCAACAGCTGGTGCATCTTACTATTTGCCTGCTTAATAATAGGCGTGGGATTTTTTGCAGATTATATAAAACGAAAATATATTTTATTCTTTTCTTGTATTGCAATGATCGTACTAGCCTATCCATTATTTACGTTATTATCCTCTGGTAATTTATTGAAAGTGTATATCGCCATGGGAATATTCACCGTCATCTTCAGCTTATATTTACCCACAGCGTTTGTCTGCATGGTAGAAGCATTTAATACTGAAATACGTTATACCGGTCTTTCATTTGGATTTAATGTAGGATTGGCCATTTTCGGCGGGACATGTCCATTAATAATGACATGGCTAATTGAAGTGACTGGCAATAACTCGGCTCCCGCATTCTATATGATAGCAGCAGCAATCGTTGCATTATTGACAACTTGGCACATTCATGACAAAAGAGGCGAGCCTATTTGATAGACTATTGCATCAAACAGGAGGAACGTTTGTTATCAGAACCTTGCTCATCTATTTCTTTTTCGCGAGACGATAAAGAATTTCGCGCCAGTCGATGAGCCTCTCTTCTAAGACCAAATATGCCAGCATATCGCTTTTTATGCGTCTCTTTTTTTGAGGCTTGCGGAGGAAAATGTATTTCTGCTTTCGACTCTAGCTCCTGCGAATCTTTGCTTTCCGCCAACCGTTGATTAATTCGCTGTGTGTTCTGCACGATTATCGCTTGTGACGAAGGTGCTGGATCATATGTTTCATCCATCTTTTCAAAAATAAGCGGTATATTGAAATAGGGAGGACGCGCATGGCCGATAAAATAAATAGGAATAGGACGTTGTTTATGTCGAACATAAAGCTCGTAAAGAAATTCTGACATTCTATCTTCGCTCTCTCTAAGCTCTTGCCTATCGAGTGTGTTGGAAAAAACAAAAAGAGTGACTCTCAATCTTCTCGATATTCTTAGTGCTGATGAAACAGAATACGTAATATCAAATTCAGTTTGAGTCAAACGGCAATCGCCATCGTGAGTCGCTAAAAATGTTATGCGTGCTTGATCCTCTATGCTTCTTAAGGTATAGAGTTTTCCATGATGCTTTATTTGCCCGCCTGGTGAATGGCAAATATTTTCAAATTTTAATAAGTCACTTTTATCGTATGTAAACCCGAGAAGTACGATTTCATCCCAATCTGCTATTTCTGATTCTTCGAGTGCATCAACGACATTAAGACTGGAGGTGAGATGGTCATGAATTGTCCTGGCATTAATCCTGGCAGATAGCATGAAAAATCCTTTTCAGTATGCAGAATGCGGTTAAAATAAGCCTATCATGAACTTAATTAATACGCTATGCCAGATATACAACAATCAAAACCCATAAAAATTATTATTAATCAAATAGATGGAGACGCACATGTCTGCCTCACAGCATGCTGGGCTACAAAGCCCCGCAAGATTATTTCAGACAATAAAAGATATCCCTTGGCGATTCGTCGCTCATCGCGGCGCAAACAATGAAGCGCCTGGAAATTCTCTCGTCCACCGACCCGAGAATACACTACCTGCGATGCTGGAAGCCTATCGCGTTGGCGCACATTATGTAGAATGTGACATTCATATGACACGTGATAACCGTATTGTTGTATTACACGATGATACCTTGCGTCGTACAGCGAGTTACAACCCCTCCAAAAAACTCACGCTCGAGCAGTTTAAAAAAATACTCGATACTAAAATTCCTGAATTGCGTTATGAAGATGAAGTATCGCAGGTATCTGTTGGTGCATACAATTCAAGAATTCCTGAAGAATTTCATACTACATCCATTTCACCCCTAGAAGAATTTCTCGAACAATTACAAAATAATACGGATCGACGCTTAATTATTGAATTAAAAGCGGGTGATGTTGCCATTATTGATGTCTTACAAAAATTAATTGCACGTTGCGCACGCGAATTTAATTTAAAGCCAGAACAACTTATTTTTATTAGTTTTGATTACAATTTAATTGCAGAATCAAAAAAAGTGTTACCACAGCACAAACATTTATTTCTTACCGTCGCGCAACTGACGCCAGAGGATGAGAAATTGGGTTATTATCATTTAATCAAAGACAAAGTAACATTAGAAAAATATATTCAAATGGCAAAAGATGCGAGGCTCGATGGTTTAGATGTAGAGTATGATGCAGCATCAGTTGATGCCGAATTTATTCGCACCATTCATTCAGCTGATCTTTGCTGTGCAATATGGACGTATGAGCAAGATGATAATCTGGATATGGCGAAACGTATGCTGCAAGCTGGGGCAGACTATATTAATACCAATCAACCACAATATATGTTTGAACAGTTGCAGCCTGCTAAAGTCATTGATGAATCTAACGCATCGCAACATCATAAAAAAATATAATTTTATCAGCGGTTTTTTTGTTTAAGTAAAAGAATTGCTAATGAAAATGGCTCAGAATCAACAGAAGGAAAGCCTGAAAATGGGCAATCCAACGTAAAAATAAGATAAAAAACAAGGCCAATGACTAACGAAAAGCCACCTAATAATATCAGCCAAATACCCAGCGTTTGTGCGACAAAAAGGCCGTGAAAAGCAAATAATACAAAAGCACCGGTGAACAAAACCGGCCATAACGCTTTTGCCGTGTTGCCTCGCGCAATTAACAAACGTGTTCGTCGAGCATCTAACCAGTGATTGATCAGAGTCATCGCTTGAGAAAAGATAACCGCTTCACGTTCACCTGCAGGAATAATATGTTGTATCGCGTGTACTATTTTAATTGAATTTGAGTAATTTTGTTCGTGATCGTTAATAGTCGAACTGGTGGTATCTCTTAAGGTCAACCACTCTTGTTCAATCACCTTTTCAGAGTAAGCGAGCGCCACATCACGAATATTGAATTCCTTCCATCGAGGTGATGCTTCTACCGTATAAACAAGATCAAGTAACGCATAAGCTTCCTTTTGCACCGCAGCGTCTGCTTCTGAATAATTTTGCCAAACTCCCCATAACGTAAAAGTCAGCAAAATAGCGTAGACTGTACCCATAACTTGATAAACAGATGAAATTAAATCCGTGTTGTCTTTTAACTGATGGACATCAAAAAATTGTTTGCAAATAAAAGCAGCGATAAAAGCGATTACAATAGTAGCAACAACAATAAACGTAACTTGAAATTTTCCGGAGAATTTTAATAAAAATGACCGCATTGCAAATCCCTTAGCAATTCGTATGGATTTTTTAATATAACATATTTTCTGCGGAGGGGAACCTACAGATAGCCGTAATACTTATTTTATAACTGAGCCGCGCGCGTTAGCGCATACTGTTATACACAAGTTAAAGAAGAACTGTCACCCCGCAAAAAACGCGCCACTTTCTGTAAAAAGGAAACAAAATCCAATTCGCGTTTTTGTGCGGGGCCTGGTGCAAATTTTGAAAAAAAGACGCCCCACCCCAAGGTTATTTACCAGGCCCCGCACAAAATTTCGTGAAACAGCATTTTTCTCAACTCTATTGTGGACGAAATTTTTGCGGGGTGACAGTTCTTCTTTAACTTGTGTATAACAGTATGTGCTGACGCGCGCGGCTCGGTACTGCAAATCAATACGTTATGTTAATACAAGCGCTCGCTTCTTTTCTTCTTTTTTCGTTTTCTTCCTTTTATCTACAACAGCTGGCTTAAACTGGCGAGGAGAAGTCGATGACACGGCTGCAGAAGCAACAGGCATTACCGGCGGCGTTATGGCGTGAGCAGATGCGGCATCACTACTTTGCTGATTTTCCACCACTAACACACTGGGTGCCAACAATGGCATAACAGGTTGCGCATTAGCCAATCTCGTCAATACGTGAGAACTAGAAGAACTCACTGGTGCAACACTCGGTGGCGTACTCACTTTTGGTTGCTCAACAGGCATGACATCAGGCACAAGTAATGGTGGTGCAGATGCAGCCACAGCATCAGATAGTACTGGTGCTACTACTTGTAATGCAGGCTGCTGCCTTCCTAATGATAAATATGGCATCTGTTCTGATTCATCTGTCACTACACTATGAGAAGTGAGCATATTAATTCTAGCTTGCACTGCAGCCAGATGAGGATTTGTCGCAGAAGGACTGACATAAATAACCGGATAAGCAGACTGCACAGGGTGATGACTCGCATTCCCATAAAGCGGTTGCACATACGGGAACATCGCACTACTGTCACTTGCATATACCGGTTGAGCATAAGCCACTGGAAAATGACTTGTATTGGCATCAATCTGTTGCGCAAAAACAATGGGCACAGATGCACTACTGCTTGCACTCACAAATGCCGGCTGGACTAGCGCCTCCTGGACCGGGATACTACTCACACTCACTGCCGCGGGTTGAGACAACGCTGGACGCACGTTAACAACTGGTTTTACTGCTTGTGCTTGTGCCACTTGCGTTTTTAATGTTGTGATGATTTGTTTTACATCTGCTAGTGATTCTTCAACGTGTTGTACACAGATATCTTCTTTAAGTTTTTTTGCTATTATATCGTCAGCTGTATCTCTCAATGTACTTGAAGAATGCACAGAACGAAGCACCTCGCGGATTCCATGTGAAACATCTGCCTGATAACCGTCATATTTCGCTTGCTGTAATAACAATGCATCTGGGTTTAACAATAGTATTTTTTGAGCTTTCTGCTGTTCGACTACTTGCAAACACCAGCGCGCAAAATTCTTATATTTAAAACCCGCCTCTTTTGATTTACGTGTTAAATAATCGGTAGCATCTCGAATACGTAACTGCAATGTTGCATCTGATATATCAGGAAAACGTTTCTTAGCCATCTCTATTGGCGTCGATAATAATAACGTTTTGGTGCATAAATACAATTTGCGCCTCACACTACCTATCCCTAGATCAACGCGAGTGAAATAATGACGCATCATACTCATAACGGATGGCAAATAGTCTTGATTTGCCGATTCCCACATACCACTATTACCAGTAGTAAAAAGTTCTTTGTTTTTTACTTGCTGCGCCACATCTTTAGCAAACAATTCTTGTTGTTGTTTCTGTTTTGCTTTTTGTGAAAAATATGTTTGGAGTTCATTAACAGCATGCGTGATAGCTGGCAATTTAGCGCCATCTACCAGGAAAGCCAATTGTACTGTTGATGCTTCATCTAACGATTCTTTCTGTGACAACTCTTCTAGAATCTGCACTTTTGACGCGATGGATTGTTGACGAGCATTTTCTGCAACCATGCCGGCATACCCAGGCGTAGTGCTGGCTATCTGTGCCACTTTTTCTTTTTGGTCTTGCAGCAAATAGGACGACTTCATTGCTTCTAATTTACTAACTACTTCACGTGCTTTGGTACGGTCATGTGTATTGACATCCGTATAATAAGCCAGTGCCTTAGTGTACAAATCAATTATCTCATCAGTACTGGAAGCAATCTCTGCGGCGGGTATTGCAGCACTCATATCACCAAGATGAACAGCTTGTCGGTAAGCTTTTAATGCTTTGTCAGTAGAATTTTCATGATGATTACGCACATGAAAATCACCTAAATGTTTAAAAACAGGCGCGTATGTCGTTTCTTTATCAGGGTTTAAAATTTTTCTGGTTTCATCAAGTAAATTCTTGACAATATCTACAGATAAATTGTTATCCTGAGAAACAAGCGCAATCATAAATTCATATAATTGAATTTTATGCTTTCTATCATGTGCTTTTTTTATAGCAGGTAGCATTACTTCTTGCAGCAATATTTTCTTATCTATCTCCTGGAAATAACCGATATAATAAGACATTATGCTCACATGTAGCTTGGCGATATCCGCAAAAATTTCTACCTGTCTTTCTGCATCTGATTCCTGAAATAAGTTACACAATGCAATGTACTGAAACAAGTTTGCTTGTGGCAGAAATTCAGCTTTTTTTACTTTTCTAAATTGGGTAATCGCTTTGGCAAGATTTTTAGGCTCACCTTTTAATGTACCATAAACCATTTGCAACCCGCTGCACAAATTAGCTCTATCCTCCTCTATTTCTTCTGAAGTTTTTTTATTTTCTACATAAAGCATAACCTCTTTTGAAATACTACTAGCTGATAAAGGTTGAAACCACTTCATAAATTGCGTCATTTTATCAGGTGCTTTACTTTGTACTAGCTCAGCAGCAAATCGTGCGTTGTCGCGAAATTCTAGGAACGAATTAAACTGGTTTATCCCGTTGCGCTTTTCAACTATATAGAGTAATTCATCAATGACAACGGCTTTTTCTGCTTCATTTGTTGCAGCATATTCTTTTTCAAAAGCCGCTTTTGCTTCAGCGTATTTTTTTTGCTTAAGAAGAGGTTGCAAAGTTTCCCATATATTCTGATGCTTGCGGGAAATTGTCAGCCATTCTTGATGCTGCTCTTCGTCTCCCAACTCTTTGAATAAAACACCTGCTTCCTTGGCTAGCTCACTTTTTTTAGCGTGATCTGCTTCGTCGCATTGTTCATAAGCACGTAGCTTTTCGATTAATTTAGCAATGGGGTCGTCTTTGGCGACTTGCTTTAACTGAGTTGCAACAGAATAATGCTTGCAACAAGAAGGATCTTTTTTAATGAGCTCTACTATGATTTGTTTGTAAATATTTTTTTCGCCAGGATACGCACGATAATAATATATCGCACAGCCTAAAGTATTATTACCATTAAATGTTATTACCTTATTAAGGTCTACTCCATCCGCAGCTAACAGTTTTTTTACTGTTGCAAGCTTTGCACCATTAATCGCAACATGAAGCAGATCCATATTTTCCCACGTTGATAGCCCTACCACTGTATGAATAGTCTCTGGCGTCAATTGAGCAACTAACTCATCACCTTTATCTTGCACTATGAGAGAATACAATTTATGAAATTCAGATTTAATAGAAGAACCATAGTGTTCAAAAATTTTCGGCATAGGAAAGAACCTTTAACAGAGTATTATTTGCGCACATTGTACCCGATAAATCGCAACTTAGCACTAAATTTATTCAAAATTAAGCCCATATGGAGCGCAGCGCGTAATACGGGCTACACACTAAATTTATTCAACATAGATATGTATAAATATTGACACACAGCCCCGTTACCCTGTAGAATTGATTTAATTTTAATCAAATCAATTTGGATAGCATATAGTATGATGAGCTCACAACAGACAACTACCAGCGTAGAGCTGGTGGACATTTCGCCTCGTTCTCAAGAAACTAATGCCGCCGCTGCCAGTAGCAGTAGCCCAGCTTGTAGCCTGGTAAAAATGGCAATCGAAGCATCGAATAGCAAGATTCGCATACGATTTAATGGGAAAGAAAATGATATTCAACGTATTGCTGACTTTCTCAGTCAACAATTTTCTGGCAAAAAAATAAAATAAAGGACCAGGGTCAAGCGCGTCCTTATCATGTTAATCCTTGGGGCAGAGCTTGGTTTCATGATGCGACAGCGCTTCGACTTGAATGGTGGTTTCCGGCTGGTTGGGCTAGTGATGACACAATTAAAACGGCTATCGCAACCATTTTAAAACCGCTATCGCTTACATTGTCCACCACCGCGAATCCACAAATTTACTCTGCACCTCCACGCCATTATTTTATTGCTACAGACAACAGAAACGTGTTAAACGTGTTACCTGAAGCGGCTATTTCTGCTTGCACCCACTTTATTGGGTACACGAAGTCTTATTTACCGGCGGGTGACTATAACCCTGATCAAGTTCATCATTATCCACCCCAGACCAGGCCCCGTTTCAATAAAAAAATATACCCCGATGGATTTTTTAATATTGCTCCTGCCGAGACATCGACTGCTTCTGCAGAGACACATTCACTGCCGCTGTCATTATCCAAGCCAAGACTTGAAAAAGCACCTAGCATATTCTTGAAAGCGCCTCCCAGAGAAACAATGAACTCCTCCTCGGCCTCTTCTATGCCGAATACACCTGCTACTGCAAGTGCGATTGTTCTGCCTTTAGCAAGTTTGAAATTATAAAAATAAAGCCTGTCTTTCCCGCGAAGGAGGGAAAGACAGGCTTGGGGTTCGCGGGGACACCTCAGAGCCCCGTTTAGAAGCATAACGGGGTAAACTCCGCAAGCATGTCCACCAGAGTTAATTATTTAATTCGACAAAATCATCTTGCGCCAGTTTTGAAACTAGTTCAACGCGCGCTTCCAGTGATGAGTCGTCTTGCAGAGTAGACAATGCTTGTTTGCCATTCAGTTGCCGCCAAATCTTCCAGTCAGCGGGTGATATTTGACAATATTTATTATTATCTGGATTTTTTAAAATAATAACATCTTGACCATCTGCTGTTTTTCGTTGGAAAGGTATGACATGTGAGCTTTGTTTCGGTCGGCTACGCTCTACCATGGCGCGCATAACTTTATTCGACACAAGATTTTCTGTTTCCATTAATTCAGATAAATATTGATGTTGCAAAACCAATAGCTCGCCATCTTCTTGCATGCGCGCTGTCGCATTGCGCGGTGCGCCAGTAATCAACGTTGCCTCACCAAAAAACGCTGGTGCAGTGAGCACTGCCAACAGATGATCAATACCGTGTTCGTCTTGTCGAGTAATCTCCACTTTGCCACTAAAAATTAAATAACAACGGTCACCACTATCACCCTGCTTAAAAATAACATCTCCCGCATGATAGAACACGTCTTCAATGTGGCTAGCTAACCATGTCATTTTTTCTTGGGATAAATTCTCAAAAGCTAAGGCTTGCTTGATAAAATGAACTTGTAACATCTTATCAGCCGATGCGAGTATTTCTACGGGGATATGCGCGTACTTATCAAAAAATACGTTTAGCTTGTCAACATCAAGCGCCAGTGCTTTTATGGCCGTTAATGCAGTCACTGTTGCAGTACGTTTGCCCGTTGCTGAAAAAAGGCCTTTTTCACTCAATCCAATTGCCTCACCAGGGCCTAACACCGCTAATGGCACACTGGATGATGGTGTTTTATTGCTGCGTTGAGACACTTCCGCATGACCATCAACAATAATAAACACCTTATCAACGACAGCATCCTGGACCACAATAGCTTGGCCGGATGAGAAAGTAACGCCTGTCATGAGCTTAGCCAGCTCACGGCATTCATCCTCCGTCATCATAGAAAAACAAGGCTGCATTTGGACGAGCATTTCACGCTCCGCCAGCTTGACACTTGCATTGGCATCATTAAACATAACTATCCTTATTTTCTCTTATGACTTGGTGAATCTTGGAATTGGTGATACCCATCTCCAGCCTCCTCTCGATTAGTAGATGAAGAGGCTTTGCTTGAAAATGAATGATAGCGAGATGCTTTTTGCTTGTTTACAGGAGATTGACTTTCCACACCATCAAACGGTTGCAATAAAGGTTGACGGCTTGAAATAACAGATGGAGATGACGGTGGAACACTCTGCTTACTTTCAGATGGAGCAGGGAGTTTTTCGATTTTCGCAGTAAGAGCAAAGCCAATTTGATCAACTCGATTAAGTAGCTTAAATAGTCCTGCAGCTCCCAGATTATCCAAGGCAACACTGCTTGCTGGCCATCTTCTTGTGACTTCATGTTTTTCTTCGGGAGAAAGAGCAATATCATATTTTTTTGCGAGATTTTGGATATGATCACGCTTAAATTGCAGTTGTTTACGAATCGCAAGCAATACATTATCGTTTACTAAAAAGTTTATAGGCACTTTCGTTTTTTCTACTACGAATGGTAAAATATTAGGAAATAATTCCGCGATTCTATTATGAAATTTACCAAACTTTTCTGCCATATCGCTTGGCAGCACGTCCTTGTCAAATTGTATTTTCTCGCGAGTCAGCGTAACATTTTTTGATAAATAATTTATTAGAGCATCTTCCAATGCTTCAAATGTCGTCGCGTTATAAGCTGCCTCATACGCTTCCTGCATCAACCCCAAACGCTCTTCTTGCAACGATTGAACTGCTTTTCTTCCTGATAAGGTTCTAATGAGTTTATAACTATCAACGCTTTTTTCTTTTCTCGCCATGAGCACGTCTAACTCATGTAGCGTTATCTCTCTGGCTTGCTCTAACAAGTCATCATGGCGATTTGTTGAATGCATAGCACTCACCTTCAAGTCGATGTTTATTGATTAAAGTATAGTACTTTTTTAAAAAAGCAGAGACCATCACTAACTATTTCACTAACATTTTGATTTTATAAGAAATTCATTGGCGATGAGCCTCCTGCAAATGAATCGCCTATAATTAGTAATAGTTCAAGCATTTCATTACCACCTCTTTAACAGTAAAACTGCTTAAGGAATAGTATGATTATTTGTGTTTCGCCTGATGATATTATTGTCGATCTAGAAGCGAATGTGCTTGCTGATCGATATCAGGAAAATAGAGCAAACTTCGAAAAAGGCTGCTTCCAAGATTTGCGGCAAGATCACCGACTCACTTTTGTTGGACACGGTAATCGCACGGAATTTGGTGATGAAGGGTTAACGCCAGAGATGTTTGTCGCTAATTTAATTTCCTATTTTCCCCAAAGCCGAATTCCTGATTTCATAACGACAATTGATCTTGCGGGTTGTGGCGTAGGCGAAGTTTATGACAACACGAGTTATGCCAAACAAGTTCTCGAATTATTAGCAAAGCATGGCTATTTTCATATTCAAGTGAATGCATTTTGTAATCTTGTATCAAATGAGCCTTTTGCAGAAATCGAGCTACGTTCGAATGTGTTAGCCTATGACAAGAGTGTTAGCATCGTCGGATTGTCGATGGAGAACAAAATACTATTCGATGCAAAAATGCGTGATACCTTAAATAACGAGCCTTTTACCACTTGGAAAAATAAATTAGAGACCTTACTAGAAAAAGAAATGACTATTCATAAACAAATTTTAGAATTAAAACTCGCATCGAGCAGCAGTGACACTCTAAAAAAAATTAAAGAACTTCGAGCACAATTACCGACAATAAAACAAGAACGAAAACACGATGAAAAAACCTACCGGCAGCACCATCATGATTTGCACCAAACAATCTATCGGGAACTGGGTGTAAGCATTTATAGCGGCAATGATATCAGACGCACATTAGACAATAATCCTAATTTTCACCATTCACAAACGCAAACTACTATCCTAGTATCACTCTCAAAAGAAAAAAAATCACTACTTGTCAGTTTATACAACCGAATTGCTGAACTGAAAGAAGATTTATATTATGCAAATACTTCTCGCAATCCCCTCCGCTTAGTAAAACGCTTTTTTGAGCCTTCTACAGAAAACTTAACCTATCAAATTTCATCGTTAACAACACTTACTGAGCGGATAAAAGACCCGAACGAAACAGTAGAATCGCTTTATTGCATTATCTATCAAACGTTTCATGACGAAGCACTTAGCAATAAGGAAAATGATGTGACCTATGAAAAAATCCTAGCGACATTATCGGTCGACGATAAAACGCTAGAACACGTTAACGCTTCTGTAAAACCCCAGTAGCCACTGCGGGTGTTGCGGCACTTTCCTCTACCAAATCATCGTCATCATCAGCGATACCATACAAGGTCGGTCGCATGCACGCTCCATCGCGAAGAAGATGCGTTAAAATCTTAGCGTGACCATCTGTGTTCACATGATAGCCACCAACCACTTTCAGCAAAACATGTTTAGAGTTATCACCATAACTCCCCTCTCCCTGATTCACTGTCGACTTTTTCCATGCTGTATAAGCTGGCTCAAATGCTGCATAATTCTGGGCCTTAGCAGCAAAAAATACATTTTTCCATAATAGCGCCGAATCTTGCGGAACAGGACTATCCCGCACTGCAGAAAACCGACGACACCTTGACTGTGCAATCAGCCGCTTCCTCACCACAGAAGTTGAACTTAGCCCGCTTACTATTTGCTCTATAGTTGTCACAATCCTCAACATCACCGCATCTCAAAAATAAATTGAAACGACGGAATTTAGCATCGAACTAGAATTTGTCAACCTGTGATTTCTTCGGTTTAACGCCACCGATGGCCATGATGTCGCCATCCCCACCCACCATAATACCCAACTGAAACAGTAGCTGAGGGGTAAACATACGGATAATTATAAGGATAATAATAACCATTATAGTAAGGGGAAGGATAATAAGGGTAATTATAGTAAGGCACTGGACGATTACTATAATAAACAACGGGAGGCACAGGTCTATAATAAATTGGTTGATAATAAGGCGCCGGCGCTACTACACAACCCGTCAACGCATCAAAAAATAAGCACATGGCAACAAGACGAGTGATAATTTTCATCCGCAATTACCTCCCAACTATATTGCTAACATAATCAGTATACGCCTATCGTTAAGCCTAGGCAAAAAAACACATTTTTTAAAGTGACCGTTATTTCCCATACAAAAGATGCTAGAAAATCGCGATAGCTCTCTCTATAATGGCAACATAAAAATCAAATACTTCCTAACTGTTCAGACATTAAAAAATTCAACCGAGGAACAAACACATGGCGTGGGTAGATAATATTGCGGGTTGTAATGTTAGACAACGTTTTCAAACATTATTGAATAATCTAATGGCATTACATAAAACCTCTTGCAAACCCAAAAATAGCATCTATTTCCAGGCGATCGCTAATCTTCTAATAGACTTACTAAACCATATCGACACAGACACACCGCCTACCCCTGAGGGTATTGCAACACTAATTAATCCACTCACTGTTCAAATTGCAGAAATCGCCCGAAAAAAAGAGGGCCTACAGAATCAAAAAGACTTTCAAGACTTGCTAGCTGCGATATCAAAAGATGTAACAGAACTCAAAAACGCTTTCGAAAACGGCATCCGACATTATACTCCTGCGCCAAACAACCAACAGGGTGCAACATTCAGTGATTCAAGCTCATCTACCGTCACATTACGCCTAGCGTTGGTTGATGCACAATCAAGAGAACAATTAGAAACAACGATAGAAACACTGCATGATATTCCTGTCGACAAAACGTGCTCCAGCATTCTAAGCCGTGCCTTTTTCAAACATCCCGTTGCGATGGGTGCTGGTTTATCTGTTTTTCTTATGGGGACTGGTGCAACGCTACAATCAAGTCTGAATTTATTGCAGCCTTTGATAAATAAGAGCATAGATCTCTGCCAAGATGCGTTAGAATTCCGAGATATGCGCGTGCTAACCCCGGCTACTCTTTTGTTAGGTGCAGTTGTTTTAACAGGTTATGCTGTCTATCAAAGCATCCCAAATAACCCCGCACCTGTTAAGCCACCTAACGCAAAAGAAGATAACACCTCTCCGTTACTTTCTGATGAAGACCGAGATGCTGAAGCAAAATTAGAAGAGGGACGCGGTACAAAAATAAAAAATAATAAGTAGCATAGGGTGGACACGAAATACTTTGGTCGCCTTACCGAGCCGCGCGCATCAGCAAGCGTCACAGGACATTAAAACCAGTGACGCTTGCTGACGCGCATACCTTTATACACAAGCTAAAGAAGAACTGTCACCCCGCAAAAATTTCGTCCACAATAAGATTGAGAAAAATGCTGTTTCACGAAATTTTGTGCGGGGCCTGGTGAATAACCTTGGGGTGGAGCGTCTTTTTTTCAAAATTTGCACCGGGCCCCGCACAAAAACGCGAATTGGATTTTGTTTCCTTTTCACAAAAAGTGGCGCGTTTTTTGCGGGGTGACAGTTCTTCTTTAACTTGTGTATAAAGGTATGTGCTGACGCGCGCGGCTCGGAAGAAACAATCGATTTCAATGAAGAAGGAAATATTCAGAACAATTTTAGCTTTTCAGTATAAATTTAGCCGTAAGATTTCCTTAAGCAATTTATTATAATCTGTAAAGATCATTAAGAGAAACAAATCATTCTTATCGGGAAGGAACCTAATATGATGAGATGGCAAGCTCTTAACAATACCTCTTCATCCAAAAAGAAACGAAAACGCCGCAGTAAAAGTGTCGGTAACTCTTCTGCGTTTTGTTTAGCAGCATTCAGTGAATCAGCAGCACGTGACCCATACCCAAAACATCATAAAAAAAGAATACGCTCCACCTACGAAGACAATTATTCGGCTGCTTTAGCACTACCCTGCTCCTCCGCTACACTGAAAGCCGCACAAAACAACCCGCTAGCATTACTAGCGTTATCACAAACCCATATTAAAGAACATGCAGCAAGACGTGTTGATTTGTTTTTCTATACACTGGTTGCTTACTACAAGACAGGCTTATCACCCAAACAAGGACACACCGAATTACAACACGGCATCGGTAGAAATGCACGTGATCACAGCAGTATTACACAAGCCTGTCATAGTAGTTTACTGCCGTCACTGGTTGATGAAAGTCGACATGCTTCTGCTGCAGAAATGGAAGAAAATCCCAGCATTTTAAATGGGACACATTTTTTAGATAGTTTAAATGCAACAGTCGAGCTGCCGGTGATAGTCAATGAGTTTGACAATGAACTCGAAAATACGTTTGCCTGTCGTGAACAAAGCATTCTTATTCTTCAGCAAGTATCTGCAGGCGAGATTAATCCCATTGAAGGATTAAATCAATTTATGAAAATGCTGGATACCACGTTAAAAAATATAGCGACTAAAATCCAAAGAACAGGAACCCTATTTGCGAAAATTCATACATCTGAAAATGAATTATTGCAACTGGTGAAACAAGGCACTTTTGCCAAAATATTTTCTGCTGATAAACAAGCGGCAACCGATGAGTACATTGAATCACTGTTGCGCTTCACTCCCGCAGAGAAAGCATTATGCAACAGTAATGAAAATCAGCGAAAAAAAATATACTACAAAAAAATTACCGACTTACAAACAGAAATTTTACAGACAGAGCGCCAGTATTTTCAGCTACCGCGCTCACCCTAATCTGAGAGATGCGATACGCTTCATACTGATTTTTTCTGTCCAAACACAGACTCCAACATTCGCCAAAACTGCAGTCTATCTAAAACAGGATTCAATATATTAGTAATCACGCAATAATGTGAATTATTCGGCTTGCGATGGTGCTGACCATGATGGTCTGTTCTTTGCAAGATATACATTTTTTGTAGTAAGCCAATTATGTTAGGCTTATTTTCATAGCGGGTAATGTGTGCCCATTTATGAATTTGATTTGCATTCATACTGATAATCACAAACAACCACAACTCCCACGTTAAAAAATTCAAATAATAGGCGGTCATTAACGTAATCATTCCTGTCAAGTACAAATCCCAAGAACTTGCTAGCCAGGATTTTTTTAAAAATGCTTGGCCGTTTTTATGATGCTCTAAATTCGCTTCTATTAGCCATTTACCAAGAATAGGTGTTTCCGGTGACCAATAACTATCTTCCAACCAATGCACAAAACCCGTGACAAAATCGGCTACTAAAATAACGCCTATGGCTTTCAACAGAATAAACATAACTAACCTCGCATTTATAAAAAACCTCTCAATAAACACGAAATTAGCGATAGGTATCGCATATAGCAACTATATTTACAAAAGTAGCCTAGTAGTATACTATAAGTAGTATTATTTAATACTTTTTGAGGAAGCCATGTCCCAATCTGTCCTGCTCGTACAAGCGTTAAAACAATTACTCAAAAGCCAAAACATCACCTACCGTGCCGTGGCAAAACAATTGCAACTATCCGAAGCCAGCGTGAAACGCATGTTTGCCAATACGCAATTAAGTCTGGAGCGCATTGACGCTATTTGTGAAATGCTCGGTATAGAAATCGCCGATCTATTGCATAAAATGCAACACATGAGCAAGCGCATCATCCAATTGAGTATCGAACAAGAAAAAATAATTGTGAGCAATCGTAAACTTTGCTTAGTGACTATTTGCGTTGTGAATCGCTGGACGCTAGAAGAAATACGGCAATATTACAACCTAAGTGAGCATGAGTGTGTGCGTTACTTGATTGAATTGGATAAAATAAAATTTATTGAACTCCTCCCTAAAAATAAAATTAAGCTCTTAATTTCGCCGGGATTTAACTGGATTCCGAACGGACCTATTCAGAAGTTTTTTCAGCAATATATTTTAAGTGACTTTATTGGTTCTAATTTTCAAAACGAACACGAAGAAATGTTATGTCAGTTTGGCATGTTAACCAAAGAATCCAATGCGTTACTCCGAAAAAAACTCCGCCACTTAGCCGAAGAATTTCAAATAATGACTGAACAGGATGCTGGTGAACCGATCAATAAGCGTTTTGGAAATGCCTGTGTACTCATGATACGGCCCTGGGCACCGGCTATCTTCAATGAATTTATAAATAGTGAATGACATTTTACAAAAAACCATGAAGTAATGTGAACTTTCAGCAGCGCTGCGTGACACCAACCCCTGCTAACTAAACCCTATCAGCCTTAATATCTTAATTGAGGCCAAGCCATACAGCAACATACATGTTTATATAAATCAATAGAGTAAATCAAAAAACCCTCCGATTGAATGATGCACTCATAAAATGTAAGATGTGCTCCTACTGAAAAGTTACGGATCATTGTCTGATCAGCTATGTTATGAGGTTTTATGTCAACCGTTCGTCAAAGCTTGCCAAACGCATTATCGGAATTTACCAATCTTAACCCGGAAATCTTTTTTACGCGGCCAGAACTCGTAGTGCCAAATAAAGATTTAGCGAAATTATTTGGTAATGCAGTTGTGCAATCGTCATATCCTAGAAATTTTTTTCATCAGATTTATGTTCTAATTAATCGAATTTTTGATTTTGGGCGCCATTGGCGGTGCTCAATGTCACAAGAAGACATGTGGAAAATGCTGATAAAGTTTGCTTCCGACTTTCATGGGGAAAGAAGTGATCTTCCCTTGGAGGAAAGTTATTACAAACAAACTAAGCAAGATTTAGAAAAAATTTGTTCTTATCTTATCGGTGGTAACTTCAGAGCGAATGGCAGTAAAACGATAGCCATATATGAAAGATTATACCAAGAATTAAAAGCACAAGGCCCGGTTTATCGTTTCACGAAACCTGAGGAAGAACTTGCAGTAGCGTACCAAAAAATTTATGGAGAAGACCCTCTTGTTCACTATCAAATTAGCGATATCACGGCTTGTGAAAACTTTTCCAGCCAAATGAAATCGTTACTTGATCAGGTGTGTGATTGGTATGTCACTCGGCAGAGTCAAAAAACTGAAGTTGTGAAAAATTATTTTTTTCTTATTAAAAATAATTTATTCCGCATGGGTTTTTCTGGAATACAAAAGCCAGAGTATTTTGAAAAACTCAAAATTCTATTTGAGGATATTTATTTTTATTTGATTGATCCAACGAAAGACGACAAAGTAAAATGGCAAGCTTTTGCTGGGTTTCAGGGTCATGCTGTCAGCAACAGTACGCGTTTATTTGTTAGTGCGAGCAGGGCGTTACATACTTTATCTCGGCAAGTATCTATCGCAACCTGGTTACGAGAATTTGGCGATGAGATTATTTCTGATATTGCTCGCTCTGATCAGGCTGGTATGGGTTATCGTGAAGATATGCAGTTAGATGTCATTTATAATGCTGAAGCTGAACGTCAACAATGGCAACCGCTATTAGATTTACGCGGTGTCGCTAGGCTTTATATTCCAAATCTCGACGAGCAAGAGGTAAGACGGTTTCGTCATGTATATGTGGGTAAATATAATTCTACATCTGCTATTATCGATTGCTTACAAAGAAACATTATCGTGCATATTCATTTATTACAGGAAGAGTTTGGGCGTGAAGAGACATTGGATTGGCAGCCATATACTCAACCGTTTTATGATCGCGTCGTATCTTTTTTAAAAATGCTGGGTTTAATACAAGAAGATTGCAATGCCCTGTTAACACGCAATGAAGAGACTGCGCAATTTAAATTTAATAGTGAAAAACTAGAACGCGTTTTAACGATATTCGCAGAGCGTAAGAATCAGATATTTTCTAAAGAAAGTTTGCAAATTATCCAGCTTGAGGATAACGAGACAATGACTGTTTGCAATAAAATGGTGATTCGTAAATCTCAATTTGATGCGAGCAAGCCCCCATCGTTTTTATATAGCTTGGATCTAGAGAAGTTAGATGAATTGTACAAAATGATAGGAGATAGTCTACCCCAGTTAGCAGAAAAAATTAAAAATCCAAGTGGTCCGCGTGACTTCATGGAGTTAATGGGGTGCTGGCGCCTTACTACATTAATACGTGCTGGTATTGCCTCGAGTATTATCAAAAACCCGGATGATTTAAAGAATTTCTTACCCTATAATGATTTGGCTATTCGGGAGCTGTCAAATGTTTGTGATGAAACCACCGCGAATTGGTTATTAAGTCTTTTACCAGAGGGAACTTTAGAGGATCTTTTACAAAAATACGCCTACATGATATTAGCATTATTGCATATTCCTATTTTTTTGATGGTATTTGCAAAAAAATATTTAACTACTTCTGCTGTCGAAATAGAATTTACTAAGGCTATGGGCGGGCATGAGATTTGTTTAAAGTCGAATGAGGCGAAGATCGAAACTGGCAAGCTATATTTAGAAGAAAAGAATGGTTATATTGCCTATACGGTTATTACTCCCAAAGGAGAAACCGTTAGTAACACTGTTTTTATAAAAGCCCCTAAGCCTTTTACTCTAGGTGCTTTGAATGTTTTGAAATGGCGAATATTTTCAAAGATATCATCAGACGATCATATCCATTTAAAGCGTGGGCCTTCTTTCCCTTTTACTCATCATGATGAAAAGGAGGTAGAGGAAGTTCAAAATTGCCCTGAGCTATTGGCTTTCATTAATAAATACAATTTATGGGGGCAGTGTATCTCTGTATCTTTTTCTCAGTTGGTTTCTTTTGTTACGTTAGAACTACTTACCGCAAAAGATGTTAAAAGTATTGTCGATAAAAACCCAAAAGGTTATTTTGTTAGAGATAATGTAGATGCGTTATACGCGTTGCATTATGCTTGTGAAGAACCGTTAGACGGATATTCATTTCACGAGCATGAAAATAGATATAATCATGACCTTGTTACAGGTTGTGCTGCATTAAGCAACGCAGAAATACGTGCGCTCGTTTCAACATTAACACAAAGAGAGTTATTATCTTGTTATCTAGTTGACCTTGAAAGTTTGGCTGTCATTGTAAAAGGATATCCAATAGAAGAGTTTCTCTCTGCGAATCCGGGTATTCTCCCAACGGTGATAAGTAATCCAGGTGATTTACTGCGAGCCATATCACTGTATGGTAACATTATTCTGGAAAAACTCAGTCCTGAGAGTAAACGTGATATTTTTATTGATTCACAGACATCAATCTGGGGTTATTCTGATTGCAAAAATTTCAGCCAATGCATCGATTTTTTAGATAACGATAATTTATTAGATTACTATATTCACGATGCAAGAGATGTCATTATTGTTTTGCAGAAGGCACTTCAGCCAAAAGAAATTTATCTAAAATATGCCAAGTCTTGGGAAAAGCATATTAAGGAACCACAAGATTTATTGACTATTTTTGCGATTCTAGAAACAGATAATTCCAAAGATGCCAACCATAGCAGCCAGAAACACTACATGGATAAGTTGCTTAGTCTATTTCCACAATTAAAAAATAGAGAGCTTACTGATTCACCTCAGCTTGTTATTAATCAAACCACAATACATTTTCCTCGCCCCATTGTTATAGCGCTTCTGCTGCAACGGCAAAAAGCAAAATTATTACAGCATTTTACAAGAGATTTTACACTTTGCTGGGAGCTGACTCAGAAAGCACCCGAGTTTGATCTTTTGAATTACTTTCGCGAGAACCCTGAAGAACTGGCAAAGCTAATTTCACCTCAGCTAAATAAGGCTCAACTCGAAGCTTTTGAAGATTTACTAAAGCAATACGAGCAGCCTTTTTTGGACATGGTAAGGTTCCATGTTCAAAAACATATTCAATCTGTAATAAATGCGCTACCTTCAGATCCATCAAACATTTTTTATACTTTTGTCATGACGATCATGTTTATCGACGCCTCAATAAAGGGCATGCGGAGCTTTCTTGGGGCTGTTGATTTGTTAGTGTCTTCACCTTTTTTTGAGTTAAATAAGACAAAAGAAGCAGTAAAACAAGAGTTCCTTAGAACGTACGCTGGCGCATTGGTTGATGCAATTAATACGGGTGAGGATATTCTTCTACTATTAGAATTTACCCCAAAAAAATTCCACCGCACCTTAATACATGAACTGATTCCAGGTAAGATTGGATTAATTAACGAAAATCAAATCAACCATGCAGACAAGTTTAAGCAATTAATGGATGCAGATGTGTTAGCAGAAATTGTTAATTCAAAGGAAAATGTAAATCTCATTCATGAGTTGCCATTTAATATCGGTGAAGATAAATCTACACTGACATTTTTTGGAAATGCTTCGCATGTTAAGAGCGATGTATCACCGTCACATAAATCGAGTTTTCGTATATAACTCCATGACCACTAAACTAAAGTAGGCGAAATTTTATTGCAAGCAGCAATGGGGCTGACTAAGATAATTTTTTTCGTGAATTTGCGACAAGCAGGTGTAGTGTATACAGACCTACCGCAATCATGCATATGAAAAGCCATAGACCCGCCGCTAGCACAACAAGAAAAATATATGCGATCAATGAGCTATAAAATATTGTGTTATTTTTGATCAAAAAGAGGTATAATACAAATTGACACGCTAGTGTCATATCTCTTGGTCCATATCAGCAATAGGAGGAACTCACCATGTTAGGCTGGGCATTAACCTTTCTTGTTGTTGCAATCATCGCCGGAGTCCTGGGATTTACAGGTATTGCTGTGGCGGCGACTGAAATTGCTAAGATTATCTTTCTAATTTTTTTAATCATGTTTGTTGTATCAGCATTGCTATACTTCACAGGCGCGACATTTGGCATGCTAACCTGGGTATTCACATTCCTGATCATCTCTATCATTGCAGGTGTGTTAGGATTTACAGGCATCGCTATTGCATCAGCTGAAATTGCGAGGGTTATCTTTGTAATTTTCTTTATCTTACTGATTATCTCATTCATCATGCACTTGATGGGAAAATCAAAAGCGGATTAAAAGAAATTGTTAGGCACAGCATAAAACGCTGTGGATACTGTGCCTAACAACCTAAATCAGTTAAACTAGTTTTTTATAGCTGATTTGCAAGGAATACACAACGATGGCACATCTCTCGCAAAAACTATTTAACAAGCTTCCTGTTGGGGTATTAAGATTCATCTTAAACTTATGGCCACCATTTTGGGGTGCTGGCATTCGTGTCAAAAAAATCTCTCCTGATTTTCGCGCCATCTCAGTCAGAATGAAATTACATTGGTATAATAAGAATTACATGGGCGTCCACTTCGGCGGCTCACTCTATTCCATGACCGATCCATTTCCCATGCTAATGACAGTACGCAATCTAGGCAACGATTATATTGTTTGGGATAAAGCTGCAAAAATTAACTACGTTAAACCAGGCACGGGAACTGTCTATGCCAATTTTGAAATCACCGCGGAACAAATGGCTACCATTCGTCATGAAGCGGATAATAACGAAAAATATTTATTTGATTACCCTATTACTGTCATAGATGATCAAAGCAACATCGTCGCAACGATTGTTAAAACCATTTATGTGCGCAGAAAATTTTTAAGTCTACTGCCATAACAATTGATAGAGAAATAATATGAAAATTTGGGTGGATGCCGATGCTTGTCCGAATGTCATTAAAGACATTCTTTTTCGTGCCGCTATTCGCACCAAAACACAGACTATCTTAGTTGCCAACCAACTGATTCGCATTCCGCCTTCACCATTCATCAAGAATATGCTAGTCGGATCTGGATTTGATGTGGCCGATAATCAAATTGTCAAAAGCATGGAAGCGGGTGATCTTGTCATTACTGCTGATATTCCACTAGCAGATGGCGTGATTGATAAAGGCGGCATTGCACTCAACCCACGCGGTGAACTTTATTCCAAAGATAATATTAAACAACGCTTGTCCATTCGCAATTTTAATGAAGCAGTGAGAAGCAGCGGTGTTAACACGGGTGGACCTGCGGTCATTAACAAACGCGATTTACAAACGTTTGCTAATGCACTTGACAGCTTGCTCACACAACAACAACGGTTACGCTAACCCGTTGACAAATTATGGCTGCTAACGCTCCACTTACCCCCATCCTGTGTAGGAGGCAGCCCTATGAACTCAAGAGAATCCATGCGGCACAGTTACTCTTATCCCCAAAAGACCTATATTCAGCCGCAATTCCTCATCGCCCAAACTGATGTATTGCCATTGTATGGTATGCCATGTTATTATCGCGCAATAATATGAACATAACATAGCATAGCACGCTGAGAAAATATGTCATATCGAATAAAAGACCATCCAGGAATCTTGCTAAAAAAAGCCGCGCGCTTATTTGAGCAAGTTGCCAATAAAAAGCTAGATACGCTGGGTGTCACCCATGCGCAGACTGTTATTCTTATCCGTTTATGGGAGCGAGATGGACAAAAACAAATGGAACTCGCAAATAGTGCCGGGTTAGATCAATCAACAGTTGTGCGTTTGTTAGATCGCATGGAAAGAGATGAATTAATTAAACGGATTCGTAATAAAGATGACAGACGAGTTTTTAATTTTCATCTTACAACAAAAGCTAAAAAGGTGTGTCAAAAGCTTGAAGTTCATTCCCATGCAATAACTGAAATAGCGCATCAATCTCTTTCTAAAAAAGATATTGAAAAATTGACTCGGCTTATGAGTACCATTGTTGATAACTTGCAGCGATTTCTGGAGCATTAGCTTTGAAAATGGCGTTGTTGCATCAATCAAAGTTTCAACATCTCCCCTCACAGTGCTTTTCTGTGGGAGATGTTGAAACTTTGATTGATGCAACAACGCCTTTGAAAATATGTTTCTTAGCGCAATATGACGGCGGCAGGGCGTTAGTAGTCTTGATTTATCAATGGGTTAGCAGAAAGTACCCTTGATTATATTCATGAATTGTTTTTCCCGCTTTTTCATGATTTATGATAAAATATTACACCATAAAATAACAACGGTCCAATAACAGCGCATTGAGGAGCCCATTATGCTAAATAAGTCTGCCATTGCTATTGCCATTACAGCACTCAGCCTCTCGACAACTATACAGGCGACACCCGAAACAACGTCACAGTATTACCAATCCATTTTAAACAATCCACAACGTTTATCGCATTTTTTATATAACATGCCCAAAGGCGGCGACTTACATAATCACCATGGCGGCTCCAGCATGGCAGAGAATATGATTCGATATGCCAAAAATGATCATCTTTGTGTAGATACAACAACCGAAACAGCACGCATAGATTCAACTTGCTCCCCCACCAATCTTTTAGAAAATATTACGCGTACACCGGCCGGGGAAGATGCGCTTGTCGATGCTTGGTCCATGCATCACTTCCATGAAGGCAAAGAAACTGGACACGATCACTTTTTTAACTCATTTGCAAAATACAGCGCCATCACATCACAACACTCCGGCGAAGTGCTCAGCGAAATTGTTGATCGTGCCGGCAACCAAAATGAAACTTATCTGGAATTAATGGTCACACCTGATAAAAATGCATCTGGTATGCTAGGTAAAAGTATTGGCTGGAATCCTAACTTAAGCGAATTACGCACAAAATTATTTGCCGCCGGCATAGCTAACATTGTTGGCGACATTTCAAAAAAATTAGACACCGACGAAACCTTCATGAAAAAATCACTTCAGTGTGATACGCATGCTCCCATGCCAGGCTGTGGTGTCAAATTACGTTATCTCTATCAAGTCTTACGTGAACAACCACCTGAACAAGTGTTTGGGCAATTGCTTGCAGGATTTGAAGCAGCAAGCAAAGATCCACGTGTTGTGGGTATCAACATGGTTCAACCCGAAGACGGCCCTATCTCCATGCGTGATTATGATTTACAAATGCAGATGGTTGGTTTTCTACATACTCTTTATCCTAACGTCCATATTAGCTTACACGCCGGTGAACTAGTTCCAGGCTTAGTGCCAGATGATGGTTTGCGTTTCCACATTCGTGATGCGATTGAAATAGCGCATGCAGAGCGCATTGGGCATGGTGTTGATATCAACCATGAAGACAATATGAATCAACTGCTTGATGAAATGGCAAAAAAACACATTACGGTTGAAATTAGCTTAACAAGCAACGCCATGATTCTAGATGTGTCTGGCGACAAACATCCACTGCCTTTATATGTGAATGCGGGTGTACCTGTCACACTGTCAACCGATGATGAAGGTGTCGATCGCACTGACATGACCAAACAATATGAAGTGGCTGCAACAACTTTTAAATTCTCATACCCAACTCTTAAATCTTTCTCACGCAATGCGCTGGCCTATAGCTTTTTACCAGGCCAAGCACTCTGGGATGATTATGCATACCAACAAGTAACATCCGCTTGCAAGCATGACACGTTAGGTAATGAAACGCCTTCCACAACCTGCCAAGCATTTTTAAGTAACAATGAAAAAGCACGTTCGCAATGGGAACTTGAAAAACGCTTTGTGAAATTTGAGAACGAATATTAGAAACACCCTATGTTCGGTGGACACGCTGCGCTTTGTCCACCACCTAAAAAATAGCAAACAAAAAAAATCCCGACCCTGTTACCAGAGTCGGGATTTTTGTTTTACAGTATCAGATTAACCGAAATGGTAACCTAAACCGAAACCAACAAAGTCTGTGCTCTTCAAGTAGCTGGAGTTACCGACTTTTTGGATGCGAGTCCAAGAAAGATCAGCAGACACATTCTTGTTGATTGCATAGCCGATGCCAGCACCAAAGGTTGGCAAGAATTTGCTTTGACCTTTGTTCAACTTGTAGGTTGCGCTACCAGCTGTATCTGTGATGTTGCCAGATTGGTTCAAGTAAGCTACACCTAATTTACCAAATGCATTAAAACCGTATTGCAATGGCAATGTACCCTTACCAACTAAGTCAACAGCATATGTCTTGAGTTTTTGATTCAAGTTCAAGCTAGTTGCAGCACCGGTTGCGGCAACTGTTTTGTTCGCAGTGGAATTACTAAATTTGGTGTAACCCAATTCAGCAGCGAAATTTTCGGTGAGGTCATAACCAGCAAATACACGGCCAGCTAAACCATTATCACGGGAACTATTCGCAGAAGCGGAGCCAGTTGATGTGAGGCCGAGATTTTTGGTAGCGGTTGAAATATCAGAATTAGCAATACCACCCTGATGGGTTGTACCCCAACCTAATTGACCACCAAAGTATGCGCCAGAAGCAGATGCACTACTTGCAAGCAATAAACCAGCAACGCCAGCAAGTGTTGCAGATAGAACACGTTTCTTATTTAACATCATTTAAATCCTCATTTGTTTTTTTTGGAGAAAGCAAATTATACATTCAAGGCTGTTAAGGTCAAATAATTACAAGCAAAAAATTACATTTTTTTGCCATTTTGGGTTACATGTGAACAACAAAGAACAAATAATAATCAAACATACCTGGGCGCTAGTGTAAAACAAAAATAAAAACTTTTTTGATCTGGATAAAAAAATATCAAAACAAAAAATAAAACGTTTACTTTTCTGACCCAAAAAAAGTCAATATCAGCAAGACAACCAGAATACTATCCATCTAAAAATCTCGACAAAACAACAACTCTACGAAAAAAAATCTAATTCTTGACAATAACGCACGGCATTTAGACAATCGCTGAATTCAATTACGTTAACCCCCATCGCGGGCGCCCGCGGTGATCCCGGATCAAGTCCGGGAACGGGGAATAAATTTAAAATAAGGAAGTTGCCAATGACGTTACCGAACCTCACTCCCGGCGCAGCCTTCAGACACGCGCTGACACGTGAAAAACCATTACAAATTGTCGGCACCGTGAATGCTTATACCGCCTTGTTAGCACAGCGTGTCGGCTATCAAGCAATTTATTTATCAGGCGCTGGTGTTGCAAATGCCTCTTACGGTTTGCCTGATTTAGCTATTACAACAATGAACGATGTCCTAGAAGATGCACGTCGCATTACCAATGCAGTGGACCTGCCTTTACTTGTTGATATTGATACAGGCTTTGGCAGCGCATTCAACATTCAACGCACCATTCAAGAAATGATTCGTGCCAACGTTGCCGGCGTTCATATTGAAGATCAAGTGCAAGCAAAACGCTGCGGTCACCGACCCGGTAAAGTCATCGTCAGTACCGATGAAATGGCAGACAGGATCAAAGCGGCTGTAGATGCACGCTTCGATCCCACCTTTGTGATCATGGCAAGAACCGATGCACTGGCCAGTGAAGGACTTGATGCTACCATCGCTCGCATCCATGCTTATATTGATGCGGGTGCTGATATGATTTTCTTTGAAGGCGTACGCGAATTATCGGAATACAAAGCACTTGCTCGCGTCATCCATGTCCCTATGCTGGCAAATATGACCGAATTTGGTGTCACACCCTTGTTTAGTGTCGACCAACTGGCAAATGCGGGTGTCAGCATTGCACTTTATCCACTGAGTGCTTTTCGCGCTATGAATACAGCCGCATTAAAAACCTACGATGTCATTCGTCAAGAAGGCACACAAAAAAGCCTCATCCCTGAGATGCAAACACGCGAAGCACTGTATGATTTTTTAAATTATTACGATTATGAAAAAAAACTCGATGAACTATTTTCTGAAGGAAAAATACAATGAATAAAAAAACCGGTGGTCTTGCGGGTATCGTTGTCGGTGATACAGCTATCAGCACCGTAGGTAAAGAAGGCGTCGGCTTAACGTACCGTGGTTACACCATTGAAGATCTTGCAGCGCATGCAAGCTTCGAAGAAGTAGCCTATTTATTAATTCATGGCGAACTACCGAATTCACGCGAATTACAAGCATACCGTGAAAAGCTCATGATGATGCGCCCACTGCCAGAACAGTTAAAACTTGTTTTGCAATCGATTCCAGCCAACACACACCCAATGGATGTATTGCGGACTAGCACTTCTATGCTTGGCACATTAGAACCCGAATCCAAGCAATATCCTCAAACCAATATCGCTGATCGATTAATTGCGTGCACACCCGGTATGTTACTGTATTGGTACCACTTCCATAAAACCGGCACAGCCATTAAATTAGAAAGCGATGAAGACACCGTTGCAGGTTATTTTTTACATTTATTACATGGCAAGCAGCCCGATGCCGAGCATCGTCAGGCTGTCGATGTTTCGTTAACTTTATATGCTGAACACGAATATAATGCCTCTACCTTTGCCGCACGCGTGACGGCTTCCACCGAATCTGATTTTTATTCTGCGATTGTGAGTGGCATTGGCACGTTGCGCGGCGCATTACATGGCGGTGCAAATGAAGCCGCGATGGATTTAATTTCCCGCTTTAAAAATCCAACAGACGCCGAAGCTGGTATTCGTAATTTGCTCGCGAAAAAAGAAAAAATCATGGGCTTTGGTCATCGCGTTTATAAAATTTCTGATCCACGTTCCGATATCATTAAACAATGGTCGAAGCAATTATCTACTGCAGCAAAAGATGGCTATCTCTACCCTATCTCTGAAATAATAGAAAAAGTTATGTGGGATGAAAAACATTTATTTCCTAACTTAGACTTCTATAGTGCGACGACGTATCATTTTTGTGGCATCCCAACGCCGATGTTCACACCTATCTTTGTTATGTCCCGCATTTCTGGCTGGAGCGCACATGTGATTGAACAACGTGCCGATAATCGTTTAATTCGCCCAGATGCAAACTATATTGGTCCTGAACAACGCGCATTTGTACTACTGAAAGATCGAGGATAATCACATGTCAAAACATATTGCCGATTCTAACGTCAAACCCAATCCGGATAATGAATTAATTGCGATTGCCAATTACATCGCGCATGATTCGGTAGATAATACGCTAGCATTATCTACTGCACGTTACTGTTTAATGGATGCACTGGGTTGCGCCTTACTCGCTATGCAATATCCTGAATGCACAAAATTGCTTGGGCCTATCGTACCTGGTACACAAGTACCTTATGGTGCGCGCGTACCTGGCACTCATTATGTGCTTGACCCTATTCAAGCGGCTTTTAATATTGGCACACAAATTCGCTGGCTTGATTTTAATGATACGTGGCTTGCCGCAGAATGGGGACATCCCTCTGATAATCTGGGCGCTATTTTAGCCGTGACTGACTACGAAAGCCGTCGTCGCATTGCGCAAAGCAAAACACCATTCACTATGCATGATGTTTTAATTGCAATGATAAAAGCTTACGAAATTCAAGGTATCTTAGCCTTAGAAAATAGTTTTAATCGAATTGGTCTTGATCATGTTGCACTTGTTAAAGTTGCATCAACCGCCGTTGCAACACAATTACTCGGCGGATCAGAACAAAATATCATTGATGCCTTATCACATGCTTGGATTGACGGCCAAAGCTTACGAACATACCGTCATGCACCCAACACTGGCTCACGTAAATCCTGGGCAGCGGGCGATGCAACCAGTCGCGCCGTCCGACTAGCTTGGTTAGTACTACAAGGTGAGGCGGGCTATCCTAGCGCTCTCACCGCTAAAACCTGGGGGTTTTACGATGTGACCTGGCGCGGTCATCATTTACATCTGCCGCAACCGTTTGGCAGTTATGTCATGGAAAATATTTTATTTAAAATTTCCTACCCCGCTGAATTCCATGCACAAACTGCCGTGGAGTGTGCTATTGCATTACATCCACAAGTGACAAATCGTTTAAATGACATTGAAAAAATTGTCTTAACAACGCAAGAATCTGCCGTACGCATTATCAGCAAGACAGGTCCATTACATAATCCTGCCGATCGCGATCATTGCTTACAATATATGGTAGCCATGGGATTGATGTTTGGCGACTTAAAAGCAGAGTACTACGAGAACGAATTTGCGAAAGATCCACGCATTGATAAATTGCGTGAAAAAATGCAAGTTCACGAAGATCCACAATTTTCGAAAGACTATTTACACCCTGAAAAACGTTCAATAGCCAATGCCATTCAAATTTATTTTACCGATGGCACGCATACTAAAAAAGTGCAAATTGACTATCCAATTGGTCACAATCGTCGTCGCGAGGAAGGCACCCCACTCTTGCTAAAGAAATTTGAAAATAATGCGATGACGATGTTCAATAAAGAACGAATGCACGCATTGCGGGATTTATTTTTAGATCAAAATCGACTAGAAAAATTACCCGTCAATGAGTTTATGGACATGTTTATCAAAACTTCGGCGACGGCACCGGCTTAATTTACTCGCAACGCTTTGTTGCATAAACCGTAAATCCCCTCCACACTTTTTGTGAGGGTAATTTGATTTATGCAACAACGCCCTTTTAAACAGAGGAGACCCGCCCGTTTACTGAGGTGTATACCTTCCAGCAGGCAGAATGTCTGTCTGTGGATGAACTTTAGACCTTGCTCTACTGCCAAATAAGGATAAGAAGCTATCCATACAACCCGGTTGGCCTTCTTGCGCAGCCGCCTGCTTTCTTCGCTGCTCGACAAGCTTGGCTTTATTTTTTTGATCGATCAAGTCTTGTGATATGATACGAAAGACTCTTGCTTCATCTATTTGCCCAATTCCCTCGATTCCATCACCGCATAGCCTCTCAATCACGGGCGGACGCTCACCTGGCTGCAGGGGAGTAGGAGCCCAAGCAAAAATATTGGCGACATAATTATTATTCAGATAGCTGTTATACCAATTCTGAACTTCAGGTGTCGTTAACTGACTTAACAAATCAACAACATGATGGATGAAATAAAAAACATCTCTGAAATCTTGGGAATCCTCTGAAAAATGCACCGCTTCAATTTCATGCCAAAAAAGCGTTGTCGTGGGGCTTTTATGAAGCCATTTACCCTCGCCATTCAACATATACTGTTTTACTGTTGCCAAGTCATACCAACTGGGGTCCTCTCTAAATTTGATTCCTTGGGTAATTTTGGTTCCAGCCACGGGGCAATCTGCATTTCCCAACATCACTTCTTTGTTGTTGGATTGTTTACAAATTTTTAATGCCTGATGAAGAGAACCTAATGTAAAATGCTGCGCTAAACTTTCAGCAAGGTTGGCGTGCCCAAGCTGAAAACCTAAAGTCCAATCATACCCTGGTTTATCCAGCAATAATTTTGCTGTTTCTTCATGCGCATTCATGACATCACGAAAGGCCATTTCTAAGATCGTGGGAGTCAGTGGTTCACTCTTCGATTGTCTCCGTGATATCACGCTACTGATAGCTCTTGCTAGCATCACTGCAATGGAAAGAGGAGAAGAAATATCATTTACTACGCAATCCATGGATCTTGAGATACTTTGGCGATCTAGATAATAAATTTTCATGGATAAACCTTCATGAATTGGAATACAAGACTGACCATTATATATTCAATTTATTAAGGAATTATTAAATAATGATCACCGGCGGGGGTTTATCTAACTGATTGAATAAACTATAGTTATTAAAAGAAACGTAGGGTGGACAAAGCGCAGTGTGTCCACCGAAATATTGGTGGACACGCTGCGCTTTGTCCACCCTACTATTTATGCAATAGCCTCTATTTCATGGATTGGCGCCATTCAACACATTAGAAACCGCACCGCCAGCCCCCTGCAACTGATCCGTGATACCCTGCATAGACCCCGTCACACCCTGCACTGCTGACTCAGTCTTTTGACGCAAAGCTTCCAATTGTGGATGCACTAATTTATCAAGCCACGCAACGATAGGCTGGAAAGATTGCACAAATTGCGATTGCACCCATTTAGGTTGCACGCCCATGGGTGTTAACTCCGCAATAAACATTAAAATAATCACAACAACGAATCCGCGCAAGCCGCCAAATAACGCGCCCAGTAATCGATTCGATAAATTATCGCCCGCTCCGCTAGCAATACCAACAACGATTGTCTTAACAATATAACCAACAAACATGGTACCCAAGAATAACAATACAAAACTGATGCCAATCGACATCATCGATACAGATTGATTAATCGTGTCCGATGCACCACTCGGCACAGCACTCGCAACACTTCCTGCAACCTGTGAACCGAAACCTGAAAACATAGGCGCAAGCTTACCTGAAAATAGTGTCGCGACCGCCGATGCGGCAACCCAGGTAATCAACGAGATAACTTCTTTTAAAAAGCCTCGGATATAACCCGCCAACATCGACAAACCAAAAACAAACAATACAAAATAATCTACTGAATTAAATGCGGTTGCGGCTACTGTTCCGTTCATAGTCTTCTTCCAACTAAAATAAATTTAATTATAACAACTCTATTGAATGTCGACATCTTTATATTAGAGTATAATGAACAAGATAATGTAATCCCATTGGAATACAGACGATGAATGAAGATTTAATTAATTCAATCAAAAACTGTAAAGTTTTTACGTCGCTTGATCCGCAGGGGGATGTATTTCAAGCACTGATTGCGCAATTTGTGGAAGTTAGTATTGATAGTGGCGAGATTTTATTTCATCAGGGTGATCCCGCTGGCTCTTTGTATATTTTGGTAAGCGGCAAACTTAGCGCTATCTTGTCAACAACTAACACAAAACCCCGTATTGTAGGTCACATATTACCCTCAGAAACAGTCGGCGAACTCGGTGCGCTCTCTGATGATCCTCGTAGTTTGACAATTAAAGCCGTAGAACCCAGCAAGTTACTACAGCTTTCTAGTGACATATTTAAAAAACTTTGTCGGCAATATCCTGCTATTTTATATGAAACACTTCACCCTGTAGTGAGTCGCTCACAACAGATTCTTCAGTTATTTGGTACCGGCGAAAAGAAGAAACACATCGCCTTAATTCCAGCAAATCAATCCGTTCATTTGGAACAATTTGAAGAAAAACTCAAAGATAAAATTAGTCGCTATAAAAAAGTCGCTTTTCTGAGTGAAACGGAAATTAATTCAGAAGAAAACCAAAATCTACGTAATTTTGAAGAACTCATCTCCCAAACAGAAGAAAACAATAATGTTATTATTTATCTACTAAAACCTTATGAAACACCACTATCAAAAGCATGCTGGAAACGCATCGAAAAAGTGTATGTTATCGCAGAAGGAAATACCAAACCGTATTTCGATACTTATACTCTCGAAAAACTCCATAACACCAGACAATTAATTGCTGTGCGTCGCGAATTGATTTTACTCTACAAAAAAAATGTTTTACCGAATAACACGCAAGAATGGCTGAATAAAGCCGATTTTTTCTTACACCATCATGTTCGCTTGAATTACACACCAGACTATCAACGCGTACTGCGCTTTATGCGCGGCAAAGCATTTGGATTAGTCTTAAGTGGCGGCGGCGCTAAAGGATGGGCACACATTGGTGCTTTACGTGCGCTACTCGAATCACATATTCCTATTGATGCCATTGGCGGCGTCAGTGCTGGCGCGTTAGTCGGCAGTCTATATACACTCAATTATAATTACGAAGAAACTTATCATCTGTTTGAAAGATTATTAGGTGCGGCACATAATGTTGTCTCACTCAAAAATTTTTGCTGGCCTGCCATCTCCTTATTTAATTGTGAAGATTTCACTCTTGAAATACAGAAAATTTTTGGCACTAAAAAAATTGAAAATATGTGGCTACCGTATTTCTGTGTAACATGTAATCTCGGCACTTACAAAGAAGCGACGCATCGTAGTGGTTTATTATGGGAAAAAACGCGTGGGAGTGTCGCTGTGCCCGGCTTAGTGCCACCCATGGTCATTAATGGCCAACTTCATATTGATGGCGGAATCATCAATAACCTACCCGTCAATACCATGCGTGATATACTCGGCTCTGAAGGAAAAATCATCGCTATTGAATTGTTAAATCGCTCTTCCGATCAACAACGTTATCACTTTCCACCCACATTAACCTTCAAACAAGCTTTTCTTGCGAAACTGCGCTTAGGCTATCGAGATTATAAATTTCCACCTTTTCTAGAGACTTTTATTAAGTCGCTACTCGTGGGTTCTTCGGTCACTCAAAAAGAAAATAGCATGGCAGCAGACTTATTGATTGATCCTGACACCATCGGTTATAGCATGCTGCGTCTAAATAATAAAAAACAACAAGATGAGTTAATAGAATTGGGATATCAAACTGCTTTTGAAAAAATTGCGACGTGGGATGTGAAAAAGTAGCCCGTACCGAGCCGCACGCATCAGCAAGCGTCACGATACGTTAAGCCCAGCAACGCTTGCTGACGCGCGCGGCTCGGTATGGACTACCTAGCAAACAATCCTTCACAAAGCGTCGGAAACTCATCAGTGAATACCGCATCCACACCTTGCATAAATAAGTCATGTGCACGGTCTATGCTATTCACCGTGTAAGATAAAATTAATTTATCCATGGATTTGATTTTTTTAATTTTATCCCGTGAGAGAATCTCTTCATTCACATTGACAGAGACACAATTTAATTCCTGACAGATAGCTTCCCATCCATCAAACCATTCATGAATTAACACACCAATAGCTGCATTTGGCGAACGCTTTCTGACGTGCTGCAAAATCGGCATAGAAAAACTAGAGATGAGAGGCGGCGTCATACTGGCTGTCCAGTGCTGGCGAATTTCATCAAGCACTTTCACAACCACCGTTTCTTCCTGCCCAACTACCGATTTAATTTCTACGTTTGCCGCCATGTGATGCTGTTTTAGAAATGTAATCACTTCGTTGAATGTAGGAATCCGTTCATTGGCAAATTCAAGCCCAAACCAAGAACCTGCGTCTAATTTTTTTAGCTCGCTATAAGGATATTCACAAGCATTGCCAGTACCATTGGTAGTCCGATCCAACGTGTCATCATGAATAATAATGGCTTCGCCACAGGCTGCTAACATGACATCGAATTCGACCCAGGTTGCACCAAGTTCTTGAGCGACAGCAAAGGCTGCTAAGGTATTTTCTGGTGCGAATGCACTTGCACCACGATGAGCAATTAAGGGCGGTTTAAATTCAAAAGAAGACATTGGCGAGATTAATTCCCAAAACACCAACCACAATACATAATAAAGAAATTACTTTAACAATAGAAAGATATTCATGAAATAAAAATACACCAATAATAGCAACTAAAATGGTGCCAATACCCGACCACACAGCATAGACAATGCTAATATCGACACCTTGCACTGCCATTGTCATAGCAACAAATGAAATCATGTAAAAAACAAATAAACAGATAGAAGGTTTGAGTTTTTGCAAACCGTCCGAGAGCTTCATCGATACGGTTCCTAACACACCGAATAGAATAGCAACACTTAAACAGAACCAACTACTATTTGACATTAACATCACTTTTGACACTACCCCAACCGTAATCCCATCACACCCACGATAATCAATGCAAGAGAAACCACTTTGACAGTCGTTACCGGTTCATGAAAAAAACAAACCCCAATCACAGCAATCAGCAATGTTCCCAAACCTGACCAAACCGCATAAACAATGCTAACTTCTAGTCTTTTCAAGGTGAGCGTTAAAAAAATAAATGAAAACAAATAAAAAATAAAAATAAATACAGACGGCGTCATATTATTAAAGCCATCTGATAACTTCATAGAAGTAATACCAGCAACTTCCAGCAAAATAGCTAATAATAAATAAATACCAGTCATAGTTGAATATGTCACTAAACGCTTCGTTATCATAAAATTTAATGTATCATCTTAATTAATGCTTGATCTGGCATTGTTGCGAACACAATAGTTGCATTTAAATACATTTTATCACCTACCGCTAATGAATTCGCATTATTTGAACCTGCACTCTTGTTCATCGCCATGATGCCAACTTGTGGCATAGTAGCTAGCGTAACATTACTTAAAAAATTCACATCGTGAATATAATATTTTTGATCTGGATATATTTTATTAATGCGATCCAATTCTTCTTTTGCTTGCTGATAAATATTGTTACGCAATAAAATATTTGCATCCCGTAATTCTTGCTCGCTTGGCGTGAACTGAATATTATCCAAGGTGAACGCTTCTCCTGGTTTGCTTAAAGTTTTTGATCTATCACGCAGATTCGGTAAGGCGGCTGCTGGTAAACGGGCTTGTGCACGCATTTGCACGTTTTCTAGGCCTGATTGATCCAAGTAACGATTAAATGAAACAATGTGCCACTCACCTTTATCCGATAATTTCGTTAATTTTTCGAGAGCGTTGTCTTGCACTTTTTCCAGACCCGCATCAGGAACGCTCGCACTAATACCAATCGTCACCAAAGCGGTTTTCGTCGCTACCCATTGTTCAGAGCTCAGTTGTAATGACACCCTATTTAACAATGAGTCAGAGCTGTCTGAATCCGCCCAAACTGGTATTGTTACCGCTAAACTCGCTGCTGCAAGAATACTGGTAAAAATCCGCATAAATCACTCCATGATCTAAAGATTGTGTGGCTATTCTATGCTATAGCGCCATAGAAAGCAAAAAATCCTCTCTAAAATAAAAACTATTCCTGCAAAATCAACCGGTTAACCGTAGGGTGGACAAAGCGCAGCGTGTCCACCATCATCTCTGGTGGACACGCTGCGCTTTGTCCACCCTACATGGCTTTTCTTTCTTTATTTACCTGTTAGAATACGTCTCCGACGTTTACTCAATACCACCATAGACATCATGACAAACCCCTTACAACCACCTGTCCCACAAAAACCTCAACAAAAAATGGTGTGGGGTAATCTCTATGGTGCCAGTATTGGCTTAGCAATCAGTTCAGTGATAGCCAACACAAAACAACCCATTGTTATTATTGTTGCCGACACACTGGCAGCCACTCGCCTGGAATATGAATTAAATTTCTTTCATCACGATCAACCCATTTTACATTTCCCCGATTGGGAAACGTTGCCATACGATCAATTTTCACCACATCAAGATATCATTTCCGAACGCCTGGCGGCGCTTTATAAAATGCCTGCATTAACCCAAGGCGCCATCATTACTCCCATTGCAACACTCATGCAAAAATTACCACCGCGAGAGTATCTGGACGGCAATACATTTTTACTCAATACACATGACAAACTAGAATTACACGCGCTAAGACAGCGACTCAGCAAAGCAGGTTACCGTGCAGTTGATCAAGTCAGAGAACATGGCGAATTTGCCGTACGTGGCTCTATCATCGATCTTTTTCCCATGGGCAGTGTAACACCCTATCGAATCGATTTATTCGATGATGAAATTGAAACAATCCGCACCTTTGCAGTAGAAAACCAACGCTCACTGGACACTGTTAATAAAATAGAAATGCTACCTGCCAAAGAATTCCCGTTAACAGATACCTCCATTGAACGTTTCCGACAAACTTGGCGCGAGCGTTTTAGTGGCAACCCAATGAATTGTCCGATTTATCAAGATATCACTGAAGGGATTTGCACACCGGGTATCGAATATTATCTACCTTTATTTTTTGAAAACACACAGACGATTTTTGACTATTTACCAGAGAATAGTTTACTTATTCAACTTGGTAATACACACACCAAAGCCGAAGAATTCTGGCACGAAATTCAGGCTCGCTACGAACAACGGCGCTATGATATTACAAGACCTTTACTCGAACCACAGGCACTGTACATTCCAACGGGGGATGTTTTTAATCGCATCAAAGCGTATGCACAAATTAAAATTCAAGCAGATGCAGTGGAAGAAAGCATTAATCATTATAATTTTGCGACACAAACACCACTGAACTTCCCTGTTAATCACAAAGCATCGCAACCACTGCATTTGCTGGAATCATTTTTAGAAAATGATACCGGCCGTATTTTGTTTTGTGCTGAAACAACCGGTAGACGCGAAGTATTATTACAATTATTTCATACCATCAAATTATCGCCAAAAATATATCCTACATGGCATGACTTTCTAGCAGACAACACAAAATACGGTATCACCGTTGCACCGCTCGATGACGGTCTTACACTGGCAGAACCGCCGATTACACTGATTGCAGAAACGCAATTATATGGTAAGCGCGTGATGCAACGCCGTCGTCGCAAAATATCCGTGCAAGATACAGAAGAATTAATAAAAGACTTATCCGAATTGCAAATCGGCTCGCCGATTGTCCATATCGAACATGGTATTGGTCGCTATCTAGGTTTACAAACATTAACAGTCGGCGAACAAGTCGCGGAATTTTTAACATTAGAATATGCGGACAATACGAAATTATACGTTCCCGTCTCTTCATTACACTTAATCAGTCGTTATAGCGGCAGCGAACCAGAACATGCGCCGTTACATCGTTTGGGCACAGAGCAATGGCAACGCGCAAAACGCAAAGCCGCCGAACAAGTACGCGATGTCGCAGCAGAATTATTAGAAATTTATGCGCAACGTGCCGCTAGACCCGGTGAGGCTTGTACAGAAACCGATGGACAATATGCCGCTTTTGCTGCTGCTTTTCCTTTTGAGGAAACACCCGATCAACAACAAGCTATTGATAATGTCATTGCGGATATGATTTCTGACAAACCCATGGATAGATTGGTTTGTGGTGATGTCGGCTTTGGAAAAACAGAAGTCGCCATGCGCGCCGCCTTCATGGCTGTGCAAAACAATAAACAAGTGGCTGTGTTAGTCCCAACAACCCTACTTGCACAACAACATTATCAAAACTTTCTTGATCGCTTTGCGGATTGGCCTATTCGCATTGCTAGCCTGTCACGCTTTAAATCGGCCAAAGAACAACAAGTCACATTGGACAACTTACAAGAAGGCAAAGTCGATATCGTCATCGGCACACACAAATTATTACAAGAAAATATTAAATTTAAATCGTTAGGTTTAGTCATTATTGATGAAGAACATCGCTTTGGTGTGCGACAAAAAGAACGCTTAAAATCACTGCGCTACGAAGTAGATATTTTAACGTTAACAGCAACCCCTATTCCACGCACGCTCAATATGGCATTCGCCGGAATACGTGATTTATCGTTGATTGCAACACCGCCGGCACGCCGCTTATCGATTAAAACATTTTTGCATGAATATAAAGATGCGATTATCCAAGAAGCCATCTTGCGCGAAATTATGCGGGGTGGCCAAGCGTATTTCTTACATAATGATGTATCCACCATCGAACGCATCGCAAATGATCTTGAAAAACTTATCCCAGAAGCACGGATTGGAACCGCACATGGGCAAATGCGCGAACGCGAACTCGAGCAAGTCATGTCGGATTTTTATCATCGTCGTTTTAACTTATTAGTTTGCACGACTATTATTGAAAGTGGCATTGACGTACCGTCTGCCAATACCATCATTATCAATCGTGCTGATAAATTAGGTCTTGCGCAACTACATCAATTGCGGGGTCGTGTTGGCCGCTCGCACCATCAAGCCTATGCCTATTTACTCACACCCTCACCGAAATTACTGTCATCTGATGCGAAAAAACGCTTGGATGCGATTACTTCGCTTGAGGATTTAGGTGTAGGATTTACATTAGCAACACATGATCTTGAAATTCGTGGCGCCGGTGAATTATTAGGCGAGGGTCAAAGTGGCAACATGCATGCGGTTGGTTTTTCACTTTATATGGAACTGCTATCACGTGCTGTTGAAGCGTTAAAATCCGGCAAAGAACCGGAATTAGAAACTGTCCTCTCACAAACCACTGAAATTGATTTACAAATCAGTGCGCTAATTCCGGATGCCTATCTTGGCGATGTACATTTGCGATTACAATTTTATAAACGTATTGCCAGTGCTACCACACAAACTGAATTGGATGAAATTCAAGTTGAAATGATTGATCGCTTTGGCTTACTACCCGATGCATTAAAGAATTTATTTGCTATGACTGAACTAAAACAAGCAGCAGAAAAATTAGGTATTCGCAAATTAGAAGCCAATAGCAAAGGCGGTAAAATCGAATTTGGCGATAAACCCAATATCGATCCGCTAAAAATTATTAAGCTTATTCAAAATCAAGCGAAAAAATATCGTCTTGATGGACCAACAAAACTTCGGTTTATGCTGGATGCTCACGAAAACAAAGACCGCATTCATTTAGTTGAAAAAACACTAACTGAACTGAACGATTAGCTAGGCAGAGAACTGTAGGGTGGACAAAGCGCAGCATGTCCACCGATATATTTGATGGACACGCTGCGGCTTTGTCCACCCTACGACTTAATCTTAGAAAGGAAGCTTAATGCAATCACATTTTGACAAATACCTCGAAAATATTGGCCCTTTTGTAGCACAAGAAGCTCCCAAAAAACCCAAAAAAAAGAAGCCACTATTGAAACTAGCAAAAGCTCGCCGTATTGCCACAGAAGCATGTGATGGCCCTATTGATAGTATTAGCCGTCTTTTTAACGAATTTCCTTTGGATTATACAATCAACGTTGACGATGAAGATGAAGATAAAACATTTTGTGTGATTTCAAATAAAACCCATTACCACTGGTTAAGACGCTATGCCACTATCCTGAATCGCGGCGAATTGCGGTTAATAACCGATAATAACAACGCCATCGTCACCACTACCGACGCCATCATGCTTGAAACAAAAGAATTGGCCTCTAGCATTATTGCAACAGCATGCGAAGATTTACTCGATGAGAAAGGTCAATTGAAATCAAATGTAATTGCATTTTTCCAGTTCCAGCCTCTACTGGAAAAATATCAAAAAGATCTAAAAAAAATAGATGACATCATTGCTTATCTTATTTTCTCTTATTGCGCACAATTAGTTGTTGCAAACTTAATGACAAACATTATAAACAGACAAACTGGCGGTAGTGAGGATTGCAAACTCTATGGTCAGCAAGTTATTCAAAGCGATCGTTTTAACCGGTTTTTTAGAGAGCTATTAATTAGTAGCGATGAAGAGAAAGCGTTACAATTCACCTCTTTTTTTCGCAATCGTATTGCCGATTGCATTGCCTTGCGCGCTATTCAAAATTGCGATCCAGCGGTACTCGTGCAAACACTACTGAAACGCCCCAATGCCGATGATTTGATTCCTGCGGTCAAAGATGCGACTTATTGCAAAGAAAATCGGAATGAAATGGTACAAAGCCTGAAAGGCTATCTCAAGCAACAGCATGATGTCGCAACGCAAATTAAAATTTTAGACGACATTCTAGCAAATAATACCCTAGGCTCTTTACTTAATGCACCACGCCATCCTTGGTATGATGCAGCAGTGTCATTTGCTCAGTATATTGGTTCTTTCTTTTATATAACGTCTGCTCCCACTTATCTCACCGACAGTTTAGTAGAGCTAACGCAATATAGAGATAGCTTAAAACAACAAGCTCAGCCGAAACCTTAAAAGTTCTGGTGGACACGCTGCGCTTTGTCCACCCTACAATATTGACAAAAATTTGTTATAATGCAGCCCAAAATACTCCAATACAGCACAGGCATATGAAATTAATACAGAATAATACGAAACCCAGTCATCACCCCTTATTGCCCCTTGGCATATTAATCTTACTGGGATTTGTCTGGGGCACGGGGTATTCCATTGCTCGCTTTGCCATCACTAATGGCGTCAACCCCTTAGGTTATAGCTTTTGGCAGTCGCTTGGCCCCGCTATACTGATTGGCCTACTCGCCAGTACCAGCAAAGAAAAAATGAAAATCTCCATCCCCCACTGTCGCTATTATTTTATTTGTGGCTTAACGGGTATTGCCTTACCAAACACAAATATGTATTTCGCCGCTCCACATTTACCCGCCGGCCTATTAGCTGTGATTGTCAATACCGTACCCATTATGGCCTATATCATGGTATTGATCACGCGCATCGAATCATTCAATTGGACACGCTTGACAGCCGTTGGCTTTGCACTAATAGGTTTAATGCTCATCCTCTGCCCTAGCTCCAGTCTACCGTCACCTA